>JAFAED010000275.1 GCA_023424275.1 Pseudomonadota bacterium
CGACCGCGCTGATGATCGCCGCCAATTCGATGCACAAGGTCGCCGAAGACGTCGCCGCGGCGATCTCTATCCCGATCCTGCATATCGTCGACGAAACCGGCGAAAAAATGAAGGCCGACGGGATCAAGGCGGCCGCGGTGATCGGCACGCGGGGCGTGATGACCGAACCCTGGTTCCGCCAGCGGCTCGTGCGTCACGGTCTGACGCTTGCCCCCTATGACGCGAGCCGCGCCGACGAGATCGACCGGATCATCTATGAAGAGCTGATGCTCGGCAAGGTGAACGAAGGTTCGCGCCGAACGATGAAGACCTTCATCACCGACGTCGCGAAGCAGGATATCCAGGCGATCGTGCTCGCCTGCACCGAACTGGTGATGCTGGTCGACACCGACGCCAATGTCCTGCCGATCTATGACACCACGCGCATCCATGTCGCAGCGGGCGTCGACTGGATCTTGGGCGAGGGGTAATATTCATCCTCCCTGTCGCGAAGCGATGGGGAGGGGGGCCGCCGCCGCAGGCGGTGGTTGAGGGGCAGCGACCTCGCGCCAGTAGCCCCTCCGTCAGCGCTTCGCGCTGCCACCTCCCCATGGCTGCGGCACAGGGAGGATCGGGCTCAGGCCACGCGTGTCCATGTCACCGTGCGGCAAAAGACCGCGACGCAGCCCTTCATCGTCAGCTTGTTGCCCTTCACGCGCAGATGCGCCTTGTAATAGCGGCCGTCCTCGGGGCTATAGCCTTCGCCTTTCCAGCCATCGCCATGCGGCGCGAGGTCCCAATAAATTTGCAGTCCCTCGACCTTGCGGGTCCGTTTGGACTTGTCGGGATTGCGTTCGTCGCGCTGGCCGCCGGCGGGCTCTTGAATCAAAAGCTCGGCGATGCGGCCGCACATCTTGGTGCCGCACGGGGCCATTGCGACGATCCCCTTGCCGTCGTCGGTTTTCCAGCGCCCCGTCAGCGACGCGGGCGCCGCTGCCATCGACGGCACGGCAATCATGGCGCCAAGCGCCAATGCAAATCTGTGAATCAAGCGACCTCTCCCCGGTAAGCTACACATATGTCAGCAACACGCTTGGCATCCGTCAAGTCTTGCACCATGCTCCCGGAAAATTTGGGGAGAGACATATGCGATTCCATGGCCTGCGCTACCACGCGGCGACGCTCTGCATCGTGGCGGCTCTTGCCGCCCAACCGGCGGCGGCGAAAGTGATCAGCGTCAGCGCGACAACGCCCGACGCCAACGAAAAGCTGCAAGAAGCACTGATTCTCGCCGAGCCGGGCGATACGGTGCAACTGGGCGCGGGCGTATGGAAGCTGACCGACGGCCTGTCGCTGGACGTGGCGAATGTGACGCTACGCGGCGCCGGGGCGGGCGAGGGCGGCTCGATCCTCGACTTTACCGGACAGCAAGGCGCGGGCGAGGGCCTTCTCGTCACCTCCGACGACGTATTCCTGACCGAGTTCGCGGTACTCAACACCAAAGGCGACGGCATCAAGTCGAAGGGTGCCGACCGCATCGTCTATCACAAGCTGCGCGTCGAATGGACTGCGGGGCCGAAGGAAACCAACGGCGCCTACGGCATTTATCCCGTCGAAAGCACCGACGTGCTGGTCGACAGCGTGTTCGTGCGCGGCGCGTCGGATGCCGGCATCTATGTCGGCCAGTCGAAGAATATCGTCGTCCGCGATTCGATCGCGACCGAAAATGTCGCGGGGATCGAGATCGAGAACAGCTATGACGCCGACGTCCACGACAATATCGCGACAAAGAATACCGGCGGAATCCTGGTGTTCGACCTGCCCAGCCTGCCGATGCAGGGCGGGCACAATGTTCGCGTGTTCGAAAATGTCGTGAACGACAACAGCACGCCGAACTTCGCGCCGAAGGGGAATATCGTCGCGAGCGTTCCGACGGGGACCGGCGTGTTGATCATGGCGAACCGCAATGTCGAGATTTTCGACAATGTCTTTTCCGACAATGGCACCGCCAATGTGATGATCGTCGGTTATCGTTACGAGCATAAGGATCCGAAATACCAGCCGCTGCCGAAGGGCATCGTCGTGCGCGGCAACCAGCATGGCAAGGCGGGCTATGCCCCCAAATTCCCGGGCGGCGACATGATCGCGGCGGCGATGGGCGGCAGCATCCCGCCGGTGCTGTGGGACGGCGCGGGCGATGCCATCGTGCTCGACAAGGTCGGCGTGTTGTCGCTGAACCTGCCCGATGTGACCACGCCGCAGAGCCAGGCGAAGCCGTCGCCTGCCGATCTGTCCAAGGGGACGCCGCCTGCGGCGCTTCCGACGATCAAGCTGCCCGATGCGATGGAGGCGAAGGTCAAGTGAAGCGGGTTTTCGCCGCGATCACGGCGGCATTATTATGTTCGAGCGGCGGCGCGGCCTTTGCGCCGCCGGGGGTCAATCAGGCCGTCGTCGAGAGCGACGCGATGCCGCCAAAATTGTCGGCGTTCGGGCTGTTTCGGGGCAATGATCCGGCGCAGCCGTCGACGGGCCTCCGCTACACGCTGCGTGCGCCCTTGTTCAGCGATTATACCGACAAGCATCGCTTCGTCTCGATCCCCGCGGGCAAGAAGGCGAAGGTCGGAAGCGACGGGGTCATCGACTTCCCGGTCGGCACGGTGCTCGTCAAAAGCTTCGGCTGGAGCGACGTTAATGGCGGGCGCCCGGTCGAGACGCGCCTGCTCATCCACCGCGCGTCGGGCTGGACCGCGCTGCCCTATATCTGGGACGCCGATGGCAAGGATGCGACGCTGGCACTAGGCGGACGACGTGTGCCGGTGAGCTTCAAGAGCCCCGACGGCGAGACGCACAACATCCGCTATGCGGTGCCGAACAAGAATCAGTGCAAGGAATGCCATAGCCTCAGCGGCGAGATTGTCCCGATCGGGCCCAAGGCGCGGAATTTCATTCCCGATCCGACCGCGTCCGATAAATTGCGCAGCCTCTATTTCGACAATGTCGCTGCGCTCAAACCGACGATGCCGCAGTGGGACGACCCCAAGAGCGGGAGCGTCGCCGACCGCGCGCGCGCCTATCTCGACGTCAATTGCGCGCATTGCCACAACCCGGCGGGCAGCGCGTCGAACAGCGGACTGTTCCTGCGCTGGACCGACGATCCGGCGAGGGTGAATTACGGCATCGGCAAGCGCCCGACCGCAGCGGGGCGCGGCAGCGGGGGGATGGAGTTCGCCATCGCGCCCGGCGATCCCTCGCACAGCTTCCTCATCTACCGCCTCGAAAGCACCGATCCCGGGATCGCGATGCCCGAGGTCGGCCGTTCGACGGTGCACAAGGAAGGTGCGGCGCTGCTGCGGCAATGGATTGCGGAGATGCCGAAAGCATCGCATTAGGCGCGCCATGACTCAACCAGCGCCCCGGCTCGTCC
>JAFAED010000279.1 GCA_023424275.1 Pseudomonadota bacterium
TCAATCTCCTGCTCAACGCGCTGCAGGCGTGCGCGCAAAAGGGGGTCAGGCCCGACATTCTGATTTCCGTCCGGCCCGAGGGTGATCGGGTGAGGCTGATCGTCGAGGACAATGGACCGGGGATAGCTCCCGATGTGCTGCCGCGGATCTTCGAGAGTTTCGTCTCCACCAAGTCGAGCGGCATGGGCATGGGGCTGTCGATCTGCCGCGGCATCATGACGAGCCATGGCGGCCGGATGTTTTTGGAGAATCTGTCGGCGGGAGCCGGGGCGAGGATCGGTTTCGAGCTGCCGGCGCGGACCGGCGCGCAAGATTTCGCGGCGCCTCCGCCGGGCGATCCCATACCAGCGTAGGATGCCCTTCGCGCCCTGAATGCGATAGGCGGGACGGGAAAGGGCCGCGGCGGCTTCCAGTCGCCCGCGCGCAGCGGGACCCGTCATGATCGATACGGACGACATAAAGGCCTTGCGCAAGGCAGCCGATCCCGGCGCCGGATTGTGCACGATCGTCGGCATCGAGGGATCCTATTCGCGCGCCCTTGGCAGCCATCTCGGCATCGGATCGGACGGCGCGCTCGCCGGAACACTCGCGGATGGATGCCTCGAGGCCGAACTGGTCCGCCAGCTCGGCGAGAGCCGCGCCGGGGGCGCGGCGCGCATCTTGCGTTACGGCAAGGGTTCACCGATCGTCGATTTTCGGCTGCCGTGCGGCGCCGGGATCGATATCCTGATCGACCCCTGGCCGGACCGGGGCGCCATTCTCGAGGCCCTCGGGAAATTGTCGGGCCGCGAGCCGGCTGCGCTCCAACTGGCGGCGCCGGCCGGGACGTTGCTCGTCCGTCGCTATCAGCCCGGACTGAAGCTGCACATATTCGGCGCCGCCGCGGAATCGGAAGCACTCGCAAGCCTCGCGCTGGCAGCTGGGGCCGAGGTTGAAATCCATGGCGGAGAACGCGGTCTGTCGGGTGCCAGCCTGCCCGAGCGGGTCGACCCATGGACGGCCATCGTCCTTCTTTATCACGACCATGAATGGGAGCGCGCGATCCTGCCCTGGGCGCTCCGCGGCGATGCCTTTTATATCGGCGCGATCGGGGGCAGGCGGACAGCGGAGATGCGGAGCGCCTTTCTTGCGTCGGCCGGGTTCGATGCGACTGCGATCGGGCGCCTCGCCCGGCCGATCGGCCTGATCCCCTCGACCCGTACCCCGGCGATGCTTGCGATCTCGGTCTTTGCCGAAATCGCCGCCGAACTTCTCGCGCGATCCGCGAACTCCACGATCGCTTGGCCGCTAGCCGCGGTTGCCGCCTGACCGGGCGGCGGTGGCCGCACGCTGCGGGAATCAGCGCCGCAACGAGCTGGCGATTGCGATTTCGATGGCGGCGAGGTCGTCCGGCACATCGACCTCGGACAGGAGTCCGGGTTCCGTATCGACGAGCCGGATCGGTTCGACCTGGCGGAGGAGGGACTTCGCACCGCCATCGGGCGCGATCGCCGCAAGCAGCGGAAGATATGTCCCGTGCCAGGCCGCAGGTATGCCGGGCTGGCCGTCAGCATGCCGGCACGCGGCCGCACCGCCCTCCGGGCAAATCCCTGCCAGACGGTCGAGCAAAGCTGCCGTGACAAGCGGCATGTCGGCGAGCGTCAGGATGAGCATCGGTGCGCCGCGGGCGAGCGCATGGCGCGCCGCAAGCGCGACCGAAGTGCCGAGACCCGCAGCGGCATTCT
Organism: Pseudomonadota bacterium; assembly: GCA_023424275.1. Taxonomy (GTDB): domain Bacteria; phylum Pseudomonadota; class Alphaproteobacteria; order Sphingomonadales; family Sphingomonadaceae; genus Sphingopyxis. Next base: position 1,725 of record JAFAED010000279.1, read on the forward strand.
CATTGACCAGCACCGTCAATCGGTCCCCGAAGCCGGCGGCAAAGGCCGGCGCCGGTTCCCGCGCGACAAGCACCGTCTCGCCGCCCCGCTGCAGCGCGGCGTCGAGAGCCCAGGTCCCCAGGGACTTTCCGGCGCAGGGCCGGTCAAGTTTCGCAGCGCCGAACCGCACCGAGCGACCGGCGCCGAGGACCGCCACAATGGCGCCCTCACTCGCGTTCAAATGTCGACCGCCAGGCGGACTTCCTCGATCAGGGCGTCGGGGTCAAAGGGCTTGCGGTAAAGGGCACGAACTCCGGCGGCGCGAGCCTGCGCATCGATGCCGTTGGCCGGAAAGGCGGTGATCAGGATGACCGGCTGGCCGGCTCCCTCGCGGACGATCCTCGCGAGTTCGATCCCGCTCTTCCCTGGCATCTGGACGTCGGTGATAATGCAGTTTGCATCCCCGCGGACTTCGGATGCGAGAAAGCTATCCGCGTCCGAGAACAACATGGTTCGATATCCATGGCTCGCCAGTAGCGTCTCGAGTGACATACGGACGTCCTCGTCATCGTCGATGATCGCTACCAGCGGTGCGCCGACCGGCAGTCGGCTTTCTCTATGCATGCGCCCCGTCTCCATTTTTCTCATACTCTTACGCGCATGCGGGAGTTCTTGGTCCGCTTTGCAGAACAACCGCTTCTCTTGGCAAGGCTTTCATGCGCCGGATTGGACCGGCGTGCGAGCAAAACCCGATCACCCCATACCGATGTATGGGGTCGGCAGGCTGGTTCGCTGTGGCCGACGACGCGATGAGCGGCTATCATGGCCGCTGCCGCACTTCGGCTGAAAAAGGGAAGGCATGGTGGGATGGGCATGGCCAAACTAGCGTTGGAGCCTGCGGACGATATCATGGTCCCGCTGGTTCTCGTGGTCGACGACGATCCCGATGTGCGCGCGAGCCTGACCGACATGTTTCGTTCGGTCGGTCTCGACACCGCGGTATTCGGCGCAACCGACGAACTGCTCGAGACCGTTCTTCCCGATCGCCCGATGTGCCTCGTGCTCGATCTGCGATTGCCCGGATCGAGTGGCCTCGAATTGCAGCGCGAGCTCGCAGAGCGGAACATCCGCATCCCGATCATCTTTATCACCGGACACGCGGATGTCCCGACGTCGGTTCGCGCCATGAAGGCAGGCGCGCTCGATTTTCTTCCCAAGCCGTTTCGCGAGCAGGAACTTCTCGACGCGGTCGCCGAGGCGCTCCGGCGTGACGGCGAGCGCCGGGGCAACGACCATGAGCTTCGCGGCCTGGTCCGGATGGCGGAGTTTCTGACGCCGCGCGAGATCGACGTGCTGCGCGGTGTCGCCCGGGGGCTGCTCAACAAGCAGATCGCCTTCGAACTCGGGATCACCGAAATCACGGTGAAGATGCATCGCTCGAGTGCCGGACGCAAATTGCGGTCGGTGTCCGTCGCCGACATGGTGCGGAAGGTCGAGCTCCTGGGTCTCTGACCCGAAGGCTGCGGGCGCCGTCACCCCGCGGCGTCGGCGCCGGGCGGCGGAGAGCCTGCGGGCGATGTCGCGACCAGCTTCCAGTTCAGAAACTCGCCGAAGCCAAGTTCGCTGAGCTCGCGGCCATATCCCGAATTCTTGATGCCGCCAAAAGGCATCTGCGGCGTCGACCAGGTCGGATGATTGACGAATGCCATGCCGCTGTCGAGCGCGAGCGCGACCCGTTCGCCGCGCTCGATGTCGGCGGTAAAGACCGATCCGCCGAGGCCGAACGGCGTCGCATTGGCGAGCGCGATCGCCGCCGCTTCATCGGCGACGACATGGAAAGACAGGACGGGTCCGAATATCTCTTGGGCGAAAACCGGGTTATCGGGTGCGATCTCGGTGATGATGGTCGGCTCGAGATAGGAGCCCGGCCGCTCGATGCGTTTGCCGCCAAGGACAATGCGGGCCCCAGCGCCCTCGGCCGCTTCGATCTGGCGGAGCAGACCCTGGAGGGCGGTCTCCGACGACACCGGCGCGAGCGTCGTGGCGGGATCGAGCGGGTCGCCCGCCGCAAGCGATTGCATCGCGGCGGTCATCGCCGCGAGAAAAACGCGGCCACGCTCCTCGCCGACGACGATCATGCGCTTGGTCGCGACGCAGCTCTGGCCGCAATTGTTCATTTTGCCGACCATCGCATTCCGGACGGTCGCCTCGATCGGCGCATCCTCGAGAACGATCAGGGCGTCCGAACCGCCGAGTTCGAGGACCGACTTCTTGAGATTGCGCGCGGCGCGTTCGGCGACCGACGCGCCGGCCGCCTCG
>JAFAED010000298.1 GCA_023424275.1 Pseudomonadota bacterium
GGCAAGCGGGTCGAGCGGCTCGAAAAGGAAATGCGCGCGGTGCAGCGCTCCGTTTTTCCGGGCGGCAGCCCGACCTTTTTCGAAGGCGAGATCGCGCCGGATAACACACCCGGCGAACGTGCGCGCAGTAACGCGCCGGTGATCGACCTGACCGCACGCGTCGATGCCCTGGAAAATCAGTTGCAGACGCTGACCGGACAGACCGAGCAAAATGCCTTCCATCTGCGCGAACTCGAAAAGCAGTTCACCGCCTATAAGGCAGAGATGGAAAAGCGGTTTGCCGATCCGGCGAGTGCGGTCACCGCTCCCACCCAGACCCCGGCCAGCCTCGCGCCGACGGTAAAGCCGCCCGCAACGACGCCCACCGCCGCCGCTACGCCGGTAAAAAAGCCCGCGACCACGCCGGCAGCCAAGCCCGCCACGTCGGATGCGGCTCGCCTCGCGCTCGTCAAGAAGGTCGAGGTGCCGGCCAGCGGCAACGAGACGAAGGATGCCTATGACTATGGCTATCGCCTGTGGGAAGCCAAACTCTATCCCGAAGCACAGGCGCAACTGAAGACCGTCGTCACCAAATGGCCGAAGAGCAGCCAGGCGAGCTTTGCGCAGAACCTGCTTGGCCGCGCCTATCTCGACGAGGGCAAGCCGAGCCTCGCGGCGGTCGCCTTCTACAACAATTACAAGGATCGTCCGAGCGGCGCCCGCGCGCCGCACAGCCTGATGTATATGGGCGTCGCGCTCGACAAGCTTGGGCGCAAGGCCGACGCGTGCAAGGCGTTCCGCGAACTCGACGAAGTTTATGGCGACAAGGCGCCACAGGATGTCCGCACCGATGCTGCCGCCGCAAAAGCAAAAGCAGGCTGCTGACCGCGACGCCCCGGACCGGCTGGGCGGCGATCTCGCCGCGCTCGCCGGATCCGACTGGCATCGTTTGCATTATGGCGTGGCGGTGTCCGGCGGCCCCGACAGCATGGCGCTGCTCTGGCTGATGGCCTCGCTCCTGCCCGGGCAGGTCTGGGCCGCGACCGTCGACCACGGGCTACGTAAGGGGTCTAACGAAGAGGCGCGAATGGTCGCGGGCTTTTGCGAGCGCGAACATATCCCGCATTCGACGCTGCGCCCGCCGACGCCGATCAAGGGGTCGCAGCAAGCCGCTGCGCGCACCGAACGCTATCGCCTGCTCGAACAGTGGCGCGAAGCGAACGCGCTCAGCCATATCGTCACCGCGCATCACGCCGACGACCAGCTCGAAACGATCGTCATGCGGCTCAATCGCAGCAGCGGCGTCGGCGGGCTCGCCGCGATCCGCGCGCGGAACGGCGTAATCCTGCGCCCGCTGCTCCATTGGCGCCGCAGCGACCTCGTCCATCTCGCCTTCGAAAATGACCTGCCCTTTGTCGAGGATCCGTCGAACAGCGACAATCGTTTCGATCGCGCGCGCCTGCGCCACGCCTTGCGTGCCCAGACCGCTCTCGATCCCGCCGCGGCTGCAAAATCGGCGGCGTGGCTGGCCGAGGCCGACGAAGCCCTCGACTGGGCGGTGGAGCGGTTAATCGCGTCCTGGCCCGATGCGTCGGACGTCGCCGTGATTCGCGACGATGGCTATCCACCCGAAATGTTCCGCCGTATCGTGGCCCAGCGGCTGCGCGCCAACGCACCGCAACTTGTCGTGCGCGGCGCCTCGCTCGACGGCGTGATCGCCGCGATGCAGGAAGGTCGGCGCGCGATGGTCGGCGCGCTGCTGATCGACGCGGTTCGCGGTCTTGAGGGGACGATCTGGCGTATTTCCGCGGCACCGCGCCGGAAAGCGACGAAAAAGGCCTGATTGCCTCATTGTCATTTAACCCGATTATCCTATCTTGTGACGGATAGGAGCGCAGTGCCGCGCCGTTGAGGAAAGATTCCGAATGCAGGACGACAAGGAACCGCAGGGCAATCCCTGGATGAAGAGCGTGATGATCTGGAGCGGCATCCTGCTTGCCATGCTCCTCGTCGCCTCGATGTTCGGTGGCGCATCGCAGCCCGCGGGCAATCCGCTTGCCTATTCCGAGTTCCGCCAGAAGGTCGAGGAAGGCAGCGTCAAGGACGTCGTCCTGTCCGAAGACAAGGTGACGGGCACGCTGTCCAACGGCGATCGTTTCACCGCCAACGTCGTGCGCGATCCCGACCTGCTCAAGATGCTCAACGACAATGGCGTCAAATATGACGGCAAGCCCACCGAAGTCCCGAACTTCTGGATGTATATGCTCGTCCAGTCGCTGCCGTTCCTGCTGATCCTCGGCATTGCCTTCTTCGTGTTCCGCCAGGTCCAGAAGAACAACGGATCGGGCGCGATGGGTTTCGGCAAGTCGCGCGCGAAGATGCTGACCGAAAAGCAGGGCCGCGTGACGTTCGACGATGTCGCGGGCATCGACGAAGCGCGCGAGGAGCTAGAGGAAATCGTCGAATTCCTCCGCGATCCGACCAAATTCTCGAAACTCGGCGGCCAGATTCCGAAGGGTGCGCTGCTCGTCGGCTCGCCGGGCACCGGCAAGACGTTGCTCGCCCGTGCGATCGCAGGTGAAGCGGGCGTTCCCTTCTTCACCATTTCGGGCTCGGACTTCGTCGAAATGTTCGTCGGCGTCGGCGCCAGCCGCGTCCGCGACATGTTCGAACAGGCCAAGCGCAACGCGCCGTGCATCGTCTTCATCGACGAAATCGATGCCGTCGGCCGCCATCGCGGCGCCGGCCTCGGCAACGGCAATGACGAGCGCGAACAGACGCTCAACCAGCTGCTCGTCGAAATGGACGGCTTCGAAGCCAATGAAGGCATCATCATCGTCGCGGCAACCAACCGCCCCGACGTGCTCGACCCTGCCCTCCTGCGTCCGGGCCGCTTCGACCGTCAGGTCGTCGTGCCGCGCCCCGATATCGAGGGCCGTCAGAAGATCCTCGAAGTCCATACGCGCAAGAAGCCGCTCGCGCCCGACGTCGACCTGCGCCGCGTCGCGCGCGGCACCCCCGGCTTCTCGGGCGCCGATCTGGCTAATCTTTGCAACGAAGCCGCGCTGCTCGCGGCACGCAAGGGCAAGCGCCTGATCGCCAATGGCGAGTTCGAAGAGGCGAAGGACAAGGTCATGATGGGCGCCGAGCGCCGCTCGATGGTCATGACCGAGGACGAGAAGAAGGCGACCGCCTATCACGAGGCCGGCCACGCACTCGTCTCGCTGCACGTCGAGCATAACGACCCGCTCCACAAGGTCACGATCATCCCGCGCGGCCGCGCGCTGGGCGTGACGTGGAACCTGCCCGAACGCGACCGCTATTCGCAGAATATGAAGCAGATGAAGGCGCGCCTCGCGCTCTGCTTCGGCGGCCGCATCGCCGAACAGCTGATCTATGGCAAGGACGAGCTCAATACCGGCGCGTCGAACGACATCCAGCAGGCGACCGACATGGCGCGCGCGATGGTCATGGAATATGGCATGTCCGAAAAGCTCGGCTGGCTGCGCTATCGCGACAATCAGGACG
>JAFAED010000363.1 GCA_023424275.1 Pseudomonadota bacterium
GGTGCTGATCATGAGCGTCAACCCGGGCTTTGGCGGGCAGAGCTTCATTTCAAGCCAGCTTCGCAAGATCGAGGCGGTCAGGAAGATGATCGACAAATCGGGCCGCGACATCCGGCTGGAAGTCGACGGCGGTATCGATGCGGGAACCGCGCCGCTCGCGATCGCTGCAGGGGCCGACGTGCTGGTTGCGGGGACCGCGACCTTCAAGGGCGGGGAGCAAGCCTACGCCGACAATATCCGGCGGCTGCGCGGCGCCTGATCGATGGAGGGGAGACCGTTGACCACCGCCCCCGCCGATCCGCCGCTCGATTCCGGTGACGACACCATGCCGCTCGACGACACGATCGAACCCGGCAAGCGCCTGATCCGCCTGCCCGCCGACAAGGGCCTTTCGCTCGGCGACCGGGTCGCCAACGCCATCACCCGCCTGACCTGGCGCACCCCGCTCCATGCCCTTCGCCTGAAGGGACGCTTTCCGCTCAAGCTGCTCGGTGTGCCGACCGACGCGGTCCCGGGCGACACGCGCGCGGGAACCGCGATCCGCGCCGGCCACTTCCTGCACCGCGGATTGAAGCTGCCGCTTGCCGAACTCGATTTCGCGACGCTGGACGTGGCGCCGACCTTTGCCGATTATCTCCACAGTTTTGCCTGGCTGCGCGATCTGGCCGCCACGGGGTCGCGCGCCGACGGCGCCCCGATCGCCGAGGCTGTCGTCCGCCACTGGCTCGGCACGCATGGCGAGGCGGTGAGCGAACCCGCGTGGAAAGCCGACAATACCGCATGGCGCATCCTGTTCTGGGCCGCGCACGCGCCGTTGATCCTGTCGTCGAGCGACCTCATCTATCGCTCGGCGGTGCTCAACCATCTCGCGCGCGCCGCGCGCCATCTCGACCGCGTCGCCGACAAGACGCGCCCCGGCACCGGCCAGATGGTCGCGTGGGTCGGGATCGTCGCCGCGTCGCTGCTGATGCCGGGCGGCGAACCGCGGCAGGTGTTCGGCGAAGCCGGACTCCGCAAGGTGCTCGAGACGAGCTTCTATGCCGATGGCGGCAATATCTCGCGCTCGCCGCAGGCGCAGCTCGACGCCGTCATGGCCCTGTCGATGCTCGCCAGCATCTATGACATGCGCCGCATGGAAATCCCGCCCTTCGTGCAGGAGGTGCTCGCGCGCGCGGTCCCCGCATTGCTCGGCCTCACCCACAGCGACGGCGGCATGGGCAGCTGGCAGGGCAGCGGCGCCACCCCGGCCGCCACGATCCAGGCGATCGTCGCGGCCAGCGGCGTGCGGACCCGCCCGCTCAAGCAGGCGCGCGACTGGGGCTATCAGCGGCTCGTCGCGAACAAGGTCGTGCTGCTCGCCGACGCCGCACCGCCGCCCATCGCCCGCGTGACCGAGGCGGGCTGCGCATCGACGCTCGCCTTCGAACTCAGCGACGGCGCCGAGCGCATCGTCGTCAATTGCGGCGGCGCCGCGCTGACCGGCGCGACGATCCCCGCCGACCTCGCGCGCGGGCTGCGCACCACCGCGGCGCATTCGACGCTGATCCTCGCCGACAGTAATTCGACCGCGATCTTGTCGAACGGATCGCTGGGCAAGGGCGTGACCGAGGTCGAACTCGACCGGCGCGAGACGCCGCAGGGCAGCCGGCTGGAGATGAGCCACGACGGCTATGCCCGGCGCCACGGGCTGATCCATCGCCGCCTCTTGATCCTGTCGCCGAACGGCCGCGAACTGCGCGGCGAGGATATGCTGCTGCCTGCGCCGCGCACGCGGCGGAAGGGCGACAAGGGCTTTGCGCTGCGCTTTCACCTCGGCCCGTCGATCTCGGCCAGCCTCACCGCCGACAAGCTCGGCGCGCTGCTGCGCATCAACGGCGGGCCGCTGTGGCAGTTCCGTACCTCCGAAGGCGCGCTCGAGGTCGAGCAAAGCCTGTGGGTCGACGGCGAAAGCCGCCCGCACCCGACCGAGCAGCTCGTCGTCACCGGGACCGCGCCCGCGGGCGGTGCCAGCATCGGCTGGATCTTCAAGCATATCGGCTGATCCGCCGCGCCGGCGACCGTCAAAAAAATTTACGATTATAAGGATGAGCCAAGTTCGGGCCTATTATCCTCGGCTTGGCAACGCCGCGCGCCCTATGTTTCATTAGTGTGACATCCACGTAACACAGCGGTCACAGACCGCTGCCAGTGCGCCCTCGACTCGCCGGGAGCCAACAGGAGCCGGCGACTTTCTCGCACTCCTCGGGGGATTTCATGCACAAGCTTCGCACCGTCCGTTCGCGTATCCTGATCGGCACCTGCCTCTCGCTCGCCGCCGTGCTGCCGACCGCAGCCTATGCGTCCGACATCGTCGGCACCGTCACCGAGGCCAGCGACACGCGCGCGCTTCAGAGCGCCCAGCTGCGCCTCGTCGAACTCGGCCGTGAAACCGAAGCCGGCCGCGACGGCAATTTCCGCTTTTCGGACGTTCCTGCCGGCACCTACACGCTCGAGGCACGGTACGTC
>JAFAED010000382.1 GCA_023424275.1 Pseudomonadota bacterium
CGGGCAGCAGCGCATTCTTGTTGCGGTCGAGATATTTGACGAACGCCGCGATCCCGCCCTCGTAGAAGAGATCGTGGCTTTCATGCTCGGCGTGGCGCGCGTCGACGAGCTTGATGCGGACGCCCGAGTTCAGGAAGGCGAGCTCGCGATAGCGATGCTCGAGCTTCTCGAAATCGAATTCGGTGACATTCTTGAAGGTCTCGGTCGATGCCATGAAGGTCACGCGCGTGCCCTTCTTCCCCGCGGGCGCGGGGCCGTTGACCTTGAGCGGCGCGACCGAATCGCCGTGCTCGAAGCGCATCCAATGCTCTTCGCCGTCGCGCCAGATGGTAAGCTCCAGCCACTCCGAAAGCGCGTTGACGACCGACACGCCGACGCCGTGCAGGCCGCCCGACACCTTGTAGGCATTATCGTCGCTGGTGTTCTCGAACTTCCCACCGGCATGGAGCTGGGTCATGATGACCTCGGCCGCCGAAATGCCTTCCTCGGCATGGATGCCTGTGGGAATGCCGCGGCCATTGTCCTCGACGCTGACCGATCCGTCGCTGTTGAGCGTGATCAGCACAAGGTCGCAATGCCCCGCGAGCGCTTCGTCGATCGCATTGTCCGACACCTCGAACACCATGTGGTGCAGACCCGACCCGTCGTCGGTGTCGCCGATATACATGCCCGGCCGCTTGCGCACCGCGTCGAGGCCCTTGAGAACCTTGATCGAATCGGCGCCATAGGCGTTGGTGTTGGGCTGATTTGCGGGCGCGACCGGCGCCGTATTTTCTGGGGTGTCCGTCATAGCGATTATATAGGGTCGAAGGGCACAAAACCCAAGCGAAAATGCGGCTCTTGGTCCTCTGGCGACGAGCGTTGCGCGGGGACGCCGCGGCGGCTAGTTTCGCGGCATGAAACAAAGCCTCGCTTCCCCGCTCGCCGCCGTCCTCATCCTCGCGCTCGCCGCGTGCAGCCAGCCTGCACCCCCGGCCGACAACGCCCCCGCAGTCGCGGGCGAACCGCTCGCAACGCGCGCGGTGATGATCGGCACCGAGGGGCCGAGCCTGCCCGCCTGTTCGAGCATCAGCCGCGTCAAGGCGGGCGGCACCGATGTCTATTGGGCGCCGAACGAGACGCGTGCGGTCAAGGCAAAGCTCGCCGGCGGCGCGAATGTGTCGCTGTGCGAAGCGGCCGAGAATGACGCCTGGTTCGGCGTCGTCTTCGCCGCGCCCGGCACCGATCCCGACATGTGCGGCGTCGGCAAGTCGGTGCAGAACGCCCGCGAATATCAGGGTCCGTGCCGCTGGGGCTGGATCAAGGGCGGAACGGTCCAGCTGGGCGGTTAAAGCCACAAAAGCCCCGCATGCGCCTGTTCGATTTTTGTCCTTTGTGGCCTTAAGGCGACAAAGGATACGGACATGCGCGCCGGAACTGTCTCCTTTGTCGCTTTAGAGGCAGGGCGGAGCTTGCGCGCGCGTAGGTAAGGGTCGACGATCCAAAGAGCCGCCGGAGAGGCTGGCAAAGCCGGATAATGTAGGAAAGCATTCTAGCTTTCGTCTGGAATCGACCGATACCGACCAAAAACAGCCCCATCAATAATCGTCACCCCGGACTTGACCCGGGGCCTGCCTTCTTGAAGGAAAAGGCGGATCCCGGGTCAAGCCCGGGATGACGAAGGGGTGTTGAACGATGTCCGCTTCCGACCCCAAGCCGACATCCCGTCTACCGGCAATCCTCGATCACGCGCCCGATTTCCGACTGCACCGGCAATGTCAGTGCGCCGCCGCCCAGCGTTTCGAGCGCGAAGCGGCCGCGGCTGAAGGCGATGCGGTCGAGCCGCGGGTCGCGGTTGGTCAGGTTTGCGCTCCCGCCGTCGAAGCGGATCTGGTCGGTCCCGGCGCTGGTGCGCAGGCTGATATTTCCCGAAAGCGCCGACGTCATCCGGATGCCGCTGCCGCTGCAGGTCAGGCTGAGCAGCGGGTTGGCGCCGCCCGTCGGGACGAAGGCCGCGGTGCGGCTGCCCGCATCATAGCGCCAGGCGCCGGCATCGACGGCGCGATCCTCCCAACCGGCGGTCGGGGTTGGCAGCGGCGCGGGTGTGGGCGCCGGGGCGACGGGCTGCGGCGCGGCAGGTGGCGGGGCGGCGGGTTGCGGGATCGCCGCGCAGCCCGCGACGACGAGCATCAGCGCCCCCGCGATGCCATAGCGAAAACCGGGCTGCCTGATGCTCATCGTCAAAATCCCTGCCAATCAATCACGTCTTCGAGCGGTACGCGCGGCACCGGCCACTGGTTCACCGCCGCTGCAGTATCGGCATAGCCAATCGCAAGCCCGGTGAACAAAATCTGCCCGTCGTCCAGCCCGAGCGTGCGGCGGATCGTCGCGCCGTACATCGCCCAGCATTCCTGCGGGCAGCTGGCGAGGCCATGTTCGACGAGCAGCAGCATCACCGATTGCAACCACATGCCCATGTCCGACCATTGCGGCGGCCCCATGATGCGCGAACAATGGAGGAAAAGCATCACCGGTGCGCCGAAACCCCGGTAATTGTCCATGAACTGAGCAAGACGGCCGCGCTTGTCCTCGCGCGGGATGCCGAGCGACGCGTAAAGCGCTTCGCCGACACCGAAGCGGCGCGCTTCCCACGGTTCGGTCAGCCCCTTGGGATAGATGTCATATTCGGGCTCATAGCCCTCGCGCCCCATCGCGGTTCGCGCGGCGACGGCCTCCTTCACAGCCTGCCACCGCTCGCCGGTCACCAGCGTCGCCTGCCAGGGCTGGAGATTGCCGCCCGACGGCGCACGCTGTGCCGCCGTAAAAATCTCTTTGAGCAGCGCCGGATCGACGGGCCGGTCGGTAAAAGCGCGCACCGAACGGCGGGTATGGAGCGCCTGGGTCACGCTGGTATCAATCGCTGGCATATTTATCCTCTCGCCGCTTGCCGAACAGCAATTTGCGTTCGAGCCGGGCTTTCAGTTGGCGGTAATAGCCGAGGAGAAAGACATGATCTTCCTCGGCGACGGGGCGGCCGATCTTGCCGCGGATCGTATCGGCGACTTCGCGCATCGCGCGCGGATCGCGGCTGCGCAGCACGCGCTCGAGTTCCTGCAATTCGAAAATGCCATAGACGGCGAGTTCGGCCTCGCTGAACTGCATGGCATCGCCCGCCGTGGCGGTCGCGATATCGGCGTCGAGTTTCGCACGCTGCGCCATCACGACCCATGTCCCCGCGATCAGATCGCCCATGCGCATCCGGTCGCGGTTGAACAGCAGGAACAGGCTGAGCGTCAACGACCAGAGCACCCCGGCGACGATCGTCCACGCCGACGCCATATCCTCGGCCGCCGCGACCCCCAGCATCATCAGCGGCAGGAAGAGTTCGAGCTCGCGGATAAGGTTGCGGGCGACGACCGCATCGGCGGTCAGGCGGCCGCCGTCGCGCGCGACGACGCGGATGCCCGTCAGTCTCTTGCCCGGCGTCGCGGCGCGCGAGCCGAGTTCGAAGCCGATGAACCAGAAGGTGCGGAGGATGAAGGCGCCGAGCATCCAGACGACCACGGTGATGTCCGATCCCGAGCCGACGCCGATCCAGACCATCAGCAGGCTGAAGAGCGTCAGCGCGATGAGGATGAGCACGAGGTCGATCATCAGCGCGCCAAAGCGCAGCCCCGAACTTGCAATCTTCAGTTCAAGGTCGACGCCCTCGGGCGTGATGAACTGGCGGACCTTCTTCGCATTGGCCGCGCGCATCCGGGCATTGGCCTCGGCACCGGTCGTCATGTCACATCCTCGCGCCGCGGGATGTAATAATAGGCGATCCAGAACAGCAGCATCAGCGAACCGATCGCATAGCGCAGCATCGTGTCGGTGATCAGCTGTCGGCCGAACCCTTCGAGAAGCCCGGCAATGAACAGCATCAATATGACCCCGACCATCACCTTGCCCGCCGTTCGTCCGGCTTCGGCCGCGGCCTGCAATCGCCCGCGCGCGCCGGGAAAGACGACCGCGGTACCGATCCTGAGGCCCGCAGCGCCCGACAGCGCGGCGGCAAAAAGTTCGGTCGTGCCATGGATGAACAGCCAACCGCCGAAATCGAACCCCAGCCCTTTGGACGAAAAGACCGCGATCATCGCACCGAGCCCGATCCCCTGATAATATTCGAGCATCATCGTCGGCACGCCAAAGGCAAAACCGAGCGCAAAGGAGAGGATCGATACGCGGCTGTTATGCGTGAACAAATAGGTCGCGAATATATGCAGCCCGCTTTCGCTATCGTCCGCTGCCGCCGCCTTTCCGTGGCCCAATGTCGATTGCAGATACTCGACCGTTGCGCGCGGGTCGCGCCCGCCTGCCATCTCTTCGTCGACGAAGTTGAAATACCAGTCGGGGTTGCTCGCGACGAGCGAATAGCTGGTCAGCGCGCCGAGGACGATGATCAGCGAAATGATGATCGTTTCCTTCCACACCGACCGCACCGCGGCGGGCCAGTCGTACAGGAAGAAACGGCGGATTCGGTTCCAGCGGCTTTCGCGCACCCCATAGACGAGGAAATAGCCGCGGATCGACAGCGCCTCGAGATGGTCGAGCAGCGCCCGGTCGAGGCTGGTCGCACGCGCGATCGACAGCGACGACAGGGTGGCGCGATAGAGCAGCGGCAATTGCAGCAGTTCGTCGCTGGTCAGCGCGGCGGCACCGCGCTTTTCCAGCTTGGTGAGCAGCAGGTCGAAGGCGATCCAGTCGGCCTCGCGCTCGGCGCGGAAGCGGCTGCTCGAAAAGGTCGGGGCGTCGAGCGCGCGGGAGGTTGCGGGCGGCGGGATCACAGGCTGCCCTGCCTTTTGATGCCGAGATAGGCCTCTACCGCGCTCGCGCCCATCGCGTCGGCGGGTACTTCGATGACGTCTGCTCCGAGGCGCTGGAGCCGCGCGATCACGAGTTGCCGGTCGCGCAGCATCGCGGCGGCGACGTTCGACCGCGTGACATCGGCGCCCGTTTCGGGGCGCCGCCGCTCCTCGCTTTCGACCTCTTCGTCCTGGATGACGACGAAGAGGAGCCGATGCTTCTTCACCAGCCGTCCCGCGGCGCGGATCATCAGGTCGGCGCTCGTCGCATCGGTGAATTCGGTGAAGAGGATGATCAGCGAGCGGCGGTTGAGCTGCGCCGACAGCGTGGTCAGCGCGAGCGTGAAATTGCTTTCGACATGGGCATAGTCGATCAGGCTCGCGGCGCGCTGCAACGCCGGGAAATCCTGCGTGTGCATATAGGCGGGGGTCAGCGCCTGCGGCTTGGCGGCGAAGGAGAAGAAGCTGATCCGGTCGTTGAGCTTGAGCCCGACATAAGCGAGCAGCAGCGCCGCCGACACCGCGCGGTCGACGCGCGGCATGCCGCCGACGGGCTCGGCCATCGTCCGCCCGCCGTCGATTGCGAGCACGACGCGGTTGTCGCGTTCGACGCGATATTCCTTGGCGAGCAATTTGACGTGGCGCGCCGACGCGTTCCAGTCGATCGCGCGCCGGTCCATCCCCGGCTGATATTCGGCGAGCGCTTCATATTCGGTGCCTTCGCCGCGCAGCCGCTGTTGACGCAGGCCAAACCAGCTGTCGCGCTGGAACAGGCGGCTGCCCTCTTCGGTGACCGCGCGAAGGCTGGGCACGACGCTGATCGCGCCGCCGATATCGAACTTGCGTTGCTTCCAGACGAGCCCGAGCGGTCCCGCCCAACGGACCCACAGCGCCTCGATCAGCGCCTGGCCGCGCCGCGAGGCGGTGAGTGGCAGGGCGCGGACCAGCGCGTCGCCCGCTGCGGTGCGGCGCATGTCGCCGGCGAGCCGTCCGCCTTCGGCGAGCCTTTCGTCGAGCGCGAGCGCCAGCTCGGCGCGGGGCGGAAGCGCGCGGCCGCTTGCCGCGAGCGCCAGATCGAAGCTGTCGCCGACGCCGACTTGATGCGGGAAGCGTGCGTCGAGCGCCAAGTGCCGCGGATTTGCGCCGGTGATCGTGTCGAGGATCAGGCAGGTGACGACGATCGCGATCCAGCCGGGCGCGACGAGCCACAGCTCGGGCCGGATCAGCCCGAGCGCGAGCGCCATCGGGGCGCCCGCGAGCAGCAAGTAGATCGCCCGGCGGGTCGGATAGATCACCGCGGGACTTCCTCGCGCTCAAGCAGCGCGGCGACGACCTGTTCGACGTTGCGGCCTTCGATTTCGGCCGCCGCCGACAGGATGACACGGTGGCGCAGCACCCCCGCGGCGAGGCGCTGGATATCGTCGGGAATCACATAGTCGCGCCCGTCGAGCGCCGCCGCGGCGCAGGCCGCGCGGGCGAGCAGGGTCGCGGCGCGCGGGCTGGCGCCGCATTCGAGGTCGGCGCTTTCGCGCGTCGCGCGGACGAGGCGGACGATATAGTCGACGATCTCTTCGGCCAGCCGGACGGTGGCGATGATGTCGATCGCTTCGCCGATCGCCGCGGCATCGGCGACTTGCGCGACGCCGAAATCGCCGACCGCGGGGCTTTTGAACCGGCCGCCATGATCGGCGACGATCCGCCGTTCCTCGGCGGCATCGGGATAGTCGACGACGAGTTTGAACAGGAAGCGGTCGAGCTGCGCTTCGGGCAGCGGATAGACGCCCTGCTGCTCGATCGGATTCTGCGTTGCGAGCACGGTAAAGCGCGGGCTCATCGCATGCGGCTCGCCGTTGATCGTCACGCGCCGCTCCTGCATCGCCTCGAGCAGCGCGGCCTGTGTCTTCGGCGGGGTGCGGTTGATTTCGTCGGCAAGCAACAGTTCGGTGAAGATCGGCCCCTTGGTCAGGGTGAAGCTGGACGTCTGGAAGTTGAACAGGTTCGACCCGAGGATATCGCCGGGCATCAGGTCGGGGGTGAACTGGATACGCCCGAACGCGAGGCCCGTCGCGCGCGCGAACGCCTGCGCGAGCAGCGTCTTGGCGGTTCCTGGCGGGCCTTCGAGCAGGACATGGCCGCCCGCAAGCAGCGCGATCGTCACCATGCGGGTCAGCGGCCCCTGGCCGAACACGACCTTGGCAACTTCGCCTTCGATCGCGGCGCCGAGCGCCCGCACGCTCTCGATATTAGCTGTCACGGAGTAGATCCTTCCTGATGTCGTGCAGCGCCTGCGCGTCTGCCAGAAACTCATGCGTGTTGCGCGCGAGCGGCAGGCGCCGCGCAAGGCTGGAGAAAAGGTCGCTTCCGGCGCGCAGATGCTTGTCGATCCAGCGGTCGGTCGCGGCATCGTCGAGTCCGCTCGGGGCGTGAAGGCGCCGCGCGATCGCGATACGCTGGCTCTTCACATAGGCATCGGCGCCGTCGAGCTCGCGCCGCGCCTGTTTGATCAGGTCGGCGCTGTTGGCGATCAGTGCGGCCTTCGACACCGGGATCGCCCGGCCGGGCTTCAGCGCTGGGCCGAAGCGCACCCACGCCTGCCACAGCGCGAGCAGCCCGGCGGCAATCAGGCAGAGCGTGATGCCGATGAAGGGCGGGACGAAGGCGAAGCGCAGCAGCGATCGCCCACTGCCGAGTCCGTTTAGCGTGACGTCGAAGGTCAGTGCGTCGGCCTCGGCATCTTCGGCGATCGCGTCGATCAGTGCCGCCGCGGCCTTCGCGCGTTCGCGGTTGGCGAAGGCAAGGTTGTTCACCAGGTCGGGGTCGGACAGGATATAGAGATTGTCGCCGCGATGCCGCGCGAGCAGCGCGCCGCCGTGCGGAAAGGCGACCAGCGTGTCGAAATCGTCCGCGACGAGAATTTGCGAGCGGAGCCCCGGCAATGGCACCGACAGGCGACGTCCCGCGACCACCCCGGTCGCCGTTGCACCGCGGGCATGCGCTTCGCTGGCGATCTTCTCGACCTTGCCCACTGTCGGCGGCAGCAAGGTCGGCGAGGGTGCGACGGGAAAGCCGCTGCCCGACCAGCCGGCCCTGTCGGGATGGCGCGCCGTTTCCCATTTCGGCAGGACGATCAGCACCGGACCACCGCGATGCCCCTTCAGGACATTGGCGATCTCGTCGGCTTTTGTCTGGTGCGTCGGCGTCAGCATGAGCAGTTCGCGCCATTCGCCGTCATAGACCGGCGCCTCTTCGGTCCGGCGAATTTCGACATGGGCGCCCGCGCGTTCGGCAAGGTCGGCAATCGCGGCATAGCCCGGCGCGCCTTTCGACAGCGCATGGCCGCCCCCGTTGTTGCCGCTGGAAAGCTGCGGCCCCAGCGCGATCAGCGCCCAGAGCGCGATAAAGGCGATGACGCCGATCGCCACGATACCCGCCATCAGGCGCGGGTTGAAACCATGGTCGCTGGTCGCTGCCTCGCTCATGCGCGCGCCCAGTTCTTGGGCACGGTCATCTCGGCATAGGCGCTGCGGCACTGGTCCCATGCACCGGCATCGATCGCGCGCCCGCCGAACAGGCTGATCTCGACCGCGCGTGCAATGCGGCTGAAGGCTTCGCGCGCCACCGCGGGCAGGTCGCGGGCCTCGGACAGTTCGCGCGACGTCATCGCCGGTTTGACCAGCCCCGGGCGCCGATCGCTGATATCCTCGACGCTGCGATACAGCAGCAGGTGCACCGCCTCGGCAAAACGTCCCTCGGCCGCCAGCGCGTCGGCTTCGGCGAGCAATGCGCGTGCCGCGCCGGCTTCGGCAAGGCCGACATCGTCGGCGGCCTCATCGGCACCCGCCTTCCGCCCGAACCGCAAATTGTCGACCCAGTCTGCAAAGGCGGGGACGAAGAAATAGAGGAGGAGCAGCACCAGCAGCGCGACGCCGATCCACAGCAGGGGCGTGACCGCGGGCGAGCTCCATTTGAAAAAGCTGCCGATCGAATCGAACAGCGACTTCAGCCATTCGGGCGGTGGAGGCGGGGGCGGCGGGGGCGGCGGAAAGGCGGTCTGGATTTCGCCGCCCGCGATCGTCTGGCTATATCCGGGATCGACGAGTTCGGGGTCGAGCAGCCAACCCCCGCTCCCGCCGGTGCCGGGCGTATCGGCGGCGGCCGACGCCTGCGCGATCCACAAGGATATCATATTGAAATTGTGGTCCCGCCCCGGTCGTTCATCACCGCAGGTGGTAGCGCGGCGCGGCGTGCCAAGGCAAGAGATGCTTGCACAGCAAACTGCCCCGTTCTAGCGCGCGGAGAGTTTCAGACGGAGGACCAGTGGTGGACGCGGCGCAGGCGGTACATGAAAAATTCCTGGCAGCGCTGGCGGGGGGCGTGCTGCCCCGCCGCGACGCTGCGCCCGATCCCGCCGACGTCGGCCTGTCACGCGCCGATGCCACCGACATCTTCCTGTCGCAGTTGACCAGCCGCCAGATGGATCGGCTTTCGCGCCATTTGCAGGCGCGGGGTGAAGGCTTTTACACGATCGGGTCGTCGGGGCATGAGGGCAACGCCGCGGTCGCCGCAGCATTGCGCGTGACCGACATGGCGTTCCTTCACTATCGTTCGAACGCCTTCCAGCTCCATCGGTCGCGCCAGCTTCCGGGCGGCACGCCGACGTGGGACATGCTGCTGAGCTTCGCGGCGTCGAGCGAAGACCCGATCTCGGGCGGGCGCCACAAGGTGATCGGGTCGAAGCCGCTCAACATCCCGCCGCAGACCTCGACCATCGCCTCGC
>JAFAED010000423.1 GCA_023424275.1 Pseudomonadota bacterium
GGCCTCAACCGCGCGGTTGAAGGCGGCTTCGTCGCCCTTCATCTCCGGGTGTTCGGCTATGAATTGGTCGAGTTTCCCGGTTTCGATGGCTTCACGAAGGGTCATTGCTGTTGAACCTGCTGAACCGCCGGTTTTGGCTGCGCGCTGTCGAATTCTGATTTTTGCCAGATCAAATCATTCATCACCATTGAAGCGCCAACTCCCTGTTTTATGGCGTAAGCGGTTGTCGCGATAGAAACGGCGACCGCCGCCTTCATAACCCATGGTAGGAACGGTAGGGCGACCGAAAATAAAGCGAAAGCAGAAGCCGCAATCGCCACGATCTGCGCAGAATGCGCATAACTGACAAATAGAAGATAGTGGTTGAGCAACTGGTTCCGGCGTAGAAAATTGCAGAACTGCCCCGCACCGACCACTTCGTAAATTTTGGAGAATGCAGACCAGCTCAAGGCCAGAATTAATCCATTAAGCGTTAGTACGCCCGACAACGCCGCAAATGGAACTTCGGGCTTCTGACCATCCCAAAAGGTAGATGGCAGGGACCATGCAATTGAAGCCCCGACAGCGCCTGCGCCAATCATCCAATAAGGAACAAGCGAAATGGCACCTTCTTCGCGAAGGTTCATCAGCCATGCTTCAAGCAAGCTCGGGAGGAATTTGGGGCGCGACATCGCGATCATAGAATCGCACAAGTTCGTTAACGATGCTAGCGCAAAGATCGTCTTCATCCAGCGGTTCATCGAAGAAAACCCTCAGTTTTTGGGGCTTTTCTTGTGTTTTCAGATTCTTATTTTTGTCCAGATCGAAGGTTGGTTTCGGCACTTGAACGTCGTGTCCACTTTCAGTCGTCCCGCGAAATCCCCGGACGCCATAACCTGATTCTGCTAAATCAGAAGTGCCTTGGATCAGGCCCTCTCCAGCCGCCATTTTTTCCCCAGGCATCGGCTTCACGACGCCTCGCATAATCCCGATGCCCTCAGCTTCCATGGCATCCGAAGTGCGGCGCGCCAGTGCGCTTCTCGTGTGGGGGTTGTAGCGCCTGACAGAATAGGAATATTCGGTTAGCTCCAAGTCGTTCAGCATTGCGTCTACGTCGCCGGGGGAAAGCAGCCAAAACTGAAAACTCCCGCCGTCTACATTTTTGAACGCTGATCGAAGACGGGAAAGAGCTGATAACGCTCCCATATGGTTCTGGTTGGCCCGGTCATCTATTGCCATCACCCCCAATCTTGGGATCGCGACAATGTCGGTGTAAAGCGTGTGCGTATCAGTTTCTAATGAGGATATGATATCATCCTAAGCCACGTGATATTCAGTCTTTCTACGCATCCCCGGTTTGTGGCCGACTGACCAAGTGATGATATCTTCGCCGCTGACGGTCCGCTTTTTGGGGCGCATGACCAGTATATCGTAGATGCCGTCACGCATCGCTTTTGAGCCATGCGCAAAAAGCTGACCCTTTATACTCTCTAACGCAGAGGCCTGACCCCACTTGTCGAGAACCGCTTCGTCCACCGTCATTTGGTAGCGACAAAACACATAAGGAACTGGGCGTGGCATACTTCCCCCTCTGAAGGGTTGTCTGCCTACTAACTGAAAAAGAGTCAATTACCTATGCGAAGGGGATAATCGCCGACTTGATCCGGGGTCCGCCTTCCTTCGGGCGTCGAAATGAAAAAAGGCAGGCCCCGGATCAAGTCCGGGGTGACGAAAATGTGAGTTTCCAGACGAAGGTGCGGACTAGCCCGAACCCCGCCCCACCAATTTCCGCACCATCGCGCGCACCTCGGCGGGCGTGTCGCCGCTGACCACCTCGACATAGCCGATGCCGGCGCGGCGCAGCGCCTCGCGTTTCACCGCGTCGCGCGCGGCGGCACTTTGCCCGAGATGATGCCCCTTGCCCTGCATCTCGACCGCATGGAGCGGGCGGCAGTCGGCATCGACGATCAGCAGGTCGACGCGCTTCGAATTGACCGCAAGGAATGCCGCCTCATCGGGGCTCGCCAATATCTCGCCCAGCGACACCTGCCCCATCGCGCGCCAGCCGGGGCTTTCTTCGGCCAGCGCCTTGTCGAGCACCGACAGCAGGCGCCGCTCGCCCGCGTTAAGCAGCGGCCGCGCCGTGAACGCGGCCTTCATCACGACACGCAACTGCTCGGCGGCGGTCGCAACGGGGTCCAAGGCCTTCGGCGGCGGGGCAATCGGCACGACCTGCGCCTGGCCGCCCGTCCAGCGCCCTTGCCCGTTGCGCTTCTTCCACCGCTCGCGCCGTTCGGTGCGCTTCCATCCCTCGACGATCCGTTCGGCGCCCATGCCGATCGCGGCTCCCACCGCCAGCACCAGCGCCAGCAGGAACGGCTTGTCGATCAGGGCGGCAATCTCGGTCGGCATGACGCGCGGCATAGCGCAGCACTGGTTACCATCGCGTAAGGCGCGCAAGGCCAGCGCCCCATCCATTGCCACGCCTCGCCCCCGCGCCTATCCTCCCCCGGCAGCAGGGCGCATAACAAAGCGAGGCCGATCATGTCGCACCCCTCGAACATCATATATTGCACCGGCCCCGGCGACCCGCACGCGCTCGACGGCATTTCGCGGCGGCACCGCAGCGGCGATCTCGACAAATTATGCCCGGTGTGCAGCGGCTACGGCCAGTGGAACACGCAGATCGACCTGATCAGCCACCGATCGATCCGCCACGCCTGCCCCAAATGCGACGGGCGCGGGTGGATCGAGACCGGCGACGACATGGTCCCCTCTCACGATATCGGGCGCAGCGAGGCGGGGCATCCGGTGTGGACGGTGCGGCTCGACCCGTCCGACGACCGCGAATAGGCTCAGCTACCCGCCGGCCGCCAGCGCCAGATCAGCAGCAGCAGCGCGGTCAGGATGAAGATCGCAAAGCCCGACAGCATCCATGCGTTGACATACCATTGATCGCCCCAGCTGAACTCGCCGCCCATGATCTTGGCCCAGCCGCGGAAATGCTGGGTGCTCGCGACCACCAGCCCGAACAGCGCGAAGATCGCCGACAGATAGCGCACCAGCCAGTGCGCGGGGTTGGGCAGCATCAGCAGCACGCCCAGCGCGCCGATCATCGTCCGCTGCACGCGGCAATAGGGGCAGTGATAGACAAGGTCGGTCAGGTCGACCGTCCATGTCGCGATCGCCAGCAGGATCGCCGCCAGCCCCACCGCGCGGCGATGCCGCAGCAACATATCCGGCACATCGTCGATCATCATAGTCTCCCCCTATACCCCGCCATCCCCCGGCGGCGCGGCGGCGTCAAGCCGGGGGTTTCAGCCAGTTGTAGAGAAAGTCCTGGATCGCATCGCCATAATGGCGGTCGGTGTCCGCCGCGGCATCGTACAGCAATTGCTTCCCCCGCGGCCATTGCGGCTGCGGCAGTTTCAGCGTCGCATCGCTGTACAGGCGGATCGTGTCGCGGAACGGCGCCCAGCGGTTGCCCGCGTTCGACTGCCGCCACTTTTCGGTCAGCATCGCCTGCCCCGCCGCACGGATGCGCCTGTGCAACAGCTCGGCCTTCTTCGGATCGCGCGCATAGATGCCGGCCAATGTCGGCCAGCCCGCGGCATCGGGCCTTTCCCACTCGGTCTGCCACATCGCGACCAGTTCGCGGGCGAAGCTCTGCATCATCCCCGGCGGGGTCGTCACCGCGATCTTGCTCGCCCCATGCCCCTTCACGTCGGGCTTGCCATCGGCGCCAAGGCGGGTGAGCTGGATGACGCGGTCCTTCGGGAAAGCGAATTCTTCGAGCAGGTCAATCTCGCCGGCGTCGAGTTTGCCGTCGCGGCGCAGGTGGCGGATCACCAGCTTCGCCTCATCCTCGCCGATATATTTGCGGTAGAGTCCGGGGTTCTTCGGATCCTTCACCGGCGCCCATTCGGTGAGCAGGCGGAAAATCTCGGGCGAGGCGACCGCCGTATCGTCGAGCGGCTTTGCATAGCCCGCCTCCCATTCGGTCGCGGGCAGGCCCTTGACCTCGGCGACGGTGCCCCCGGTCTGGGCGAAAGCGGGGGCGGATGCGGGCAGGCAGAGCACAAAGGCAAGCACCGCGAGCGGCGCACGGATCGATCGAAACATAGTCCCTCCTTCGACCCACGGCCTGCCTATCAGGGCTTGCGCGCCATGCAAGCGGAACAGATGACGGCGCGCGGGGGTTTAGCCCCTCCCACCCCCATGGAGCGCCCCGGCATGACCGACAGGACGAACCCCACCGGCCCCGACGCCAATGGTCCTGAAAAGCGCGCGACCTTCTATCACGGCACACGCGCCGACCTCGCCATCGGCGACCTGCTGGTCGCGGGCCGGGGCAGCAATTATCGCGCCGCGCCGCTGTCGTGGATCTATTTCTCCGCCGCGCTGGAATCGGCGATCTGGGGCTGCGAGCTCGCGTCGGGCGACGGGCGCGAGCGCATCTATATCGTCGAGCCGACGGGCGACTGGTTCGACGACCCCAACCTCACCGACAAGAAATTCCCCGGCAATCCGACGCGCAGCTACCGCAGCCGGTCGCCGCTGCGCATCGTCGGCGAGGTCGAACACTGGACCCCGCATGCACCCGACGTGCTTGCCGCGATGAAGGCCAATCTCGCGCGGCTACAGGCCGAGGGCGCGCCGATCATCGACTGACCGCTCGGAACCTCGTCCACGCTCGCGGGTCTATTAACCAGAGGGGCAATAGGCCTGCCCGCGCTCCGGCCCGGCACGCGACACGGAGTGATGTCGATGAACAAGCTGATGATCCTGCCCCTTGCCGCCGCAACCGCAATGGCCGGCGCCTGCGCCTCGACCGGCGGCTATGGCGGCGGTTATGACGACGGCGGCTACGGCTATTACGACCGCAGCTATTACGACCAATATGGCCGCTATGATTACGACCGGCCGGACC
>JAFAED010000570.1 GCA_023424275.1 Pseudomonadota bacterium
ACGCTGAAATCCTGCAGGCCGAAAGCGACGAGCAGGTGAAGGTGATCCGCACCCCGAATCAGATGGAAGCGGTGATGGCCGGCATGCAGAAGCGTAAGCCGAACTTTGCCGATTAAAGCAGCGTCAGGAACCGCGCCGCATTGTCCCAGTCGCGCTTGTGCGCGGCGCGTGCCTTTTGCGCTTCGCTATCGGCGCCCCAGCGGCGTTCCTGATACAGATCGTCGAGGCTGACCACGTCCCACAGCGCGTCGGCTTCGATCGCGTTTTCGAGCAGGGCGAGCCCCGCGATAAGCGATCCGCCGATCGTCACCAGCGGCGTCAGCGCGGTGATCCGCCAGGCGTCCTGCGCGAAAATCGCATCCTGCAGCGTCGCGATCGTCGCTTCGGGCTGGTCGATCGGCAGCACGCCCTGCGTCAGGATGAATTCGATGCCGTAGCGCGCCTCGGCCCAGGCAAGCAGAGGGTTCCACGCCGCAGCTTGTTCGGCTTGCAGTGCTGCATCGCGCGCGTCGCGATAGCAGAAGAGGTCGCTCTCGGCATAAGCCGCGATCGGTGCGGCAAAGGCGGCGAGGTCGGGTGTCGCCAGATCGATCGCAGCGTTGGTCAGGCCCGTCATCGGCATGGCTGCGGGGTCGATCGTCTCGCCGACGTCGCGCCATTCGGCGGCGATCGCTTCGGCCAGCGCGGCGCTTGCGACGGCCAGCGGGGCGCGCTGCGGGGTGCGCACCGGACGCCCGTCGAGCGCGATGCCCCAGCCGCCGTCCTCCGCGACGACGGCGACCTCTTTCCAGAAACGCTTCACAGCTCTTTGGGCGACCGCCAGCGGCGCGCGAGCAGAAGCGGCATAACCGCGAAATCGAACGCACCGACAAGGACGATCGCGACGCCGATCCAGCGGTCGGTCGGTTGGCCGGCCAGCGCGAAACCGCCGCCGATCAGGATGAAACCGATCGCGACGAAGGCGGCGCCCATCAGGCGCATGATCGAAAGGGCAAAGAAGCGTTTCTTGGCGAGGGCGTCGTCGGCTTGGCTCATGCGCCTTCCCTATCGCCGCCGAGGTGGCGCATCAACTGCGCGAGCGCGCCATGGCCGGTCGCCTCGACCCCGGATATCACGCGACCACGCTCCTCGGCTGACTTGTTCTGCGACAGCTTGATCGTGGGGCGCCACGCGGCGATCCGCATTTCGAAACCGACAATCGCGCCCGTCATCTTGCTGAACAGCGCCGGGTTCATCTTGTCGCGCGTCCATGGCGGGTTGGCGCCGACGCGCGCTTCGTGCTGAGCGGACAATGTATCGAGCTGTGCGACGAGTTCGGCGTCGTCGAGTTTGCGCGCCACGCCCTCCATCTCGATCGCGACATAATTCCACGTCGGCACCTGATCGGCGTCGGCGTACCAGCTCGCGCTGACATAGGCGTCGGGGCCCTGCACGACGGCCAGCGCGGTCGTGCCGGCCAGATGGCGCGTGAGCGCATTGCCGCGCGCGAGGTGGAATTGCAGCGTCGTGCGGTCGTCGCTCAGCACAACCGGCGCATGCGCGACGCGCGGCCCGTCGGGCGTGCTCGCGAAGATCGCGGCGAAACCGATCTCGCGCACCAGCAGTTCGGCAAGGTCGTCCTGGTTCGGCCGGAAAGCACTATTGGGGTGCATCAGCGTGGCCGCGCCGGACGCGGCGGCGGTTTCTTCGTGCCAGGCTTCCGCGCTGCGGGCTTGCCCGCCTTTGCCTTGGGTTTCGGCTTGCCGACAAAATCGGTGGGCTTGCTGTCGGCGGTGCGGCCGCGCCGCTCGCCGCGCCGTGCCTTGCGGATTTGCTTGCTGTGTGCCTTGGCGGCCGCCTTTGCTGCCGCTTTCGGCGGGGGGCCCTTGGCGACATCGTCGGTCCCGACCTCGCCGAGCAGCCGGTCGAAACCGAGCGCGTCGAGGCTCGCGGCAAAATGCTCGGGCACCTCGGCGCTGATGTCGATCGCGCCGCCGTCGGGATGATCGATGCGCAGCCGGCGGCTGTGCAAGTGCATCTTGCGGCTGATCGTGCCGGTCAGGAACGCGCCCTTGCCGCCATATTTGCCGTCGCCGACGATCGGGTGGCCGATCGCGGCCATATGGACGCGAAGCTGGTGCGTGCGCCCGGTCAGCGGCTGCAACTCGACCCACGCCGCGCTGTTCCCCGCGCGCTCGATCACGCGATAACGCGTTTTCGACGCGAGGCCGCTGTCGTGGACGTGCATCTTCTCGCCGCCCGACCCCGGCTGCTTGGCGAGCGGCAGGTCGATTTCGCCCTGTTGGATGTCGGGAACGCCGACAATGATCGCCCAATAGGTCTTCCTGGCGCTGCGGTTCGAAAAGCTTTTGGCGAAATAGGCGGCGGCGCGCGGGGTGCGCGCGATCAGCAGCGCGCCCGACGTGTCCTTGTCGAGCCGGTGGACGAGTTTCGGTCGAACCGGTCCGTCATATTTCAGCGCATCGAGCAGCCCGTCGACATGCTGCTCGGTCTTGGTACCGCCCTGCGTCGCGAGGCCGGGCAGCTTGTTGAGCACGATCGCGCTGGCATCGCGGTGGATGACCATCCCCGTCGCCAGTTCGATATCGGCGTCGGTC
>JAFAED010000579.1 GCA_023424275.1 Pseudomonadota bacterium
CGCCTATCATGCGGCCTTTGCGCTGCACGACGCGGGGGTCGAGGTCGCGGCGATCGTCGACAGCCGGACGAAGGGCGGCGATATTGTCGCGAGCGCCGCGAGCCGCGGCATTCGCACGGTCATGGACAGCGCGCCGGTCAAGGCGAAGGGTGGCCGCCGCGTCAGCGCTGCGGTGATTGCAGGTCTGGCGGACGGGCAGGCGAAGGAGACGATCGCCTGCGACACGATCCTGATGTCGAATGGCTGGAACCCTGCGGTGCATCTCCATTCGCAATCGGGCGGTTCGCTCGCGTTCAATTCTTCGCTCGAAGCCTT
Organism: Pseudomonadota bacterium; assembly: GCA_023424275.1. GTDB lineage: Bacteria > Pseudomonadota > Alphaproteobacteria > Sphingomonadales > Sphingomonadaceae > Sphingopyxis. The sequence goes on from JAFAED010000579.1 coordinate 316, forward strand.
TCTGCCGAGCAAATCGGTGCAGGCGGCGGTCAATGTCGGCGCGGCTGCCGGCATCTTCGATCTCGACATCGCCCTCGCCAGCGGTCGTGCCGCAGGGCAGGGCGACGAGGTCGGTACGCCCTTTCCTGCGGCGGTCGGCCCGACGCTGCATTTCGCCGACGGCGATGCGCGCGCGGCGAAGGCGTGGGTCGATTTCCAGAACGACGTGACCGCGGGAGACGTGCAGATCGCGGCGCGCGAGAATTTCCGCTCGGTCGAACATCTCAAGCGTTACACGACGCTCGGCATGGCGTCGGATCAGGGCAAGACGTCGAACGTCACCGGCATCCACATGTTGTCGAGCCTGCTCGGCAAGCCGCCGCAGGCGATCGGGACGACCAAATTCCGTCCGCCCTTCGACCCGGTGACGATCGGTGGGTTTGCCGGGCGTGCGGTCGGCGACAATCTGATGCCGATCGCACATGCGGCGGCGCATGCCTCGGCGCTCGCAGGGGGCGCGAAGATGGAGAATTACGGATCGTGGCTGCGGCCCGCCTATTTCCCCCGCGCCGACGAAGACGAGCATGCCGCGGTCGCGCGCGAGGTCCTAGCCGTACGCGGGCAGGTTGGGCTGTTCGACGCCTCGCCGCTCGGCAAGATCGAGGTGAAGGGGCCCGACGCCGCCGAATTCCTCCAGCGGGTCTATGTGAACGGCGTTCGCAATCTCAAGGTCGGGCGCTGCCGCTACGGCCTGATGCTGAGCGAACATGGCATCATCTATGACGACGGCGTCTTCGCGAAGATTGCCGAGGATCATTATCTCGTCGGCACGACGAGCGGCCATGCGGCGGCGATCGCCGACATGCTGCAGGAATGGCTGCAGTGCGAATGGACCGATTTGAAAGTCCTCGTCGAAAATGTGACGACGGCGTGGGCGGTGATGAACGTCGCGGGGCCGAAGGCGCGCGCGGTGCTCGAGGCGATCGGGACCGACATCGACCTGTCGCGCGAGGCGTTCCCGCATATGAGCTATCGCGAAGGACAGGTGGGCGGCGTTCCGGCGCGCATCCAGCGCGTCAGCTTCTCGGGCGAATTGTCCTATGAGGTGTCGGTGCCATGGGGCCACGGCCGCGCGCTGTGGGACGCGATGATGCAGGTGGGCGCCCCGCACGGGATCACGCCCTTCGGGGTCGAGGCGCTGATGGCGCTGCGCATCGAAAAGGGCTTCCTGCACGTCGGATCGGACACCGACGGCACGACGATGCCGCAGGATGTCGGCTTCGGTGCCGCGGTCGCGAAAAAGCCCGACGATTTCATCGGCCGCCGTTCGACGATGACGCCCGAGGGGCTGCGGCCCGATCGCCGCCAGCTTGTGGGGCTTGAAGTGCTCGAGGCCGGCGGCCCGTTCGAGTGCGGCGCGCATATCCTGCCGGCGGAAACAAAGGGCATCGGCGCGACGCTGGGCTGGGTCACCTCCTCGGTGCGGTCGCCGACGCTCGGCCGCCCGCTCGCCATGGCGCTGATCGAGCGCGGTGAGGCGCGGATGGGCGAGACGGTGCAGGTCTGGGATCTCGGGAAAGGGCGCCCGGCGCGCATCGTCGATCCGCGCTTCTATGACCCGGCGGGAGAAAAGCTCGATGGCTGATACAGGCACGATCATGCTGGCACGGACGGCCGTCGACGACGCGCCGGTCGAAGGGAGGGGTGTGCGACTTGCGGCCGAGCCGCGGCTCGGGATCGCCAAGCTGCAAATTCTGGCGGCGGACCCCGACGGCTGGTTCGAAACCGCGCTTGGAATTTCGCCGCCGCCGGTTCTCGGCGAGATCCAGCCTGGTCCGGTCGCCATCGCATGGCTCGCGCCTGGAGAATGGCTGGTGACGGGCGATGAGACCGATGTCGAGCGCGTCCGGACGCGCTGCGCCGAGGCGGCGGGCAATCTCGGCCTGATGGTCGATATTACGCACGCCCGCGCGACATTCGAATTGCGTGGTCCGAAGGCGGCTTCTGCCCTCGCCGCGCATTGCCCGCTCGATTTCGCCGAAGAAACGATGCCTGTCGGTGCCGCGCGGCGCTCGACCTTTTCCGACACCGGATTTTTCATCAGCCGCCGGCCCGACCGCGACGGCCAGCCCTGCTTCCGGTTGATCTTCGACCAGACGATGGCGGGCTATGCCGCGCGCATGCTCGGGGCGACGATCTCGGGAGAATATATGTGACGACGTCCGATCTGGTTCTGAAATTCCGCGCGCCCGACAAGCCGGGGATCATGGCCGCGGTTGCGCCGGCATTGGCGGGGCGCGGTTGCGACATTCGCGAGGCCGAGGTTTATGGCGACGACGATACGGGCGGATTTTTCCTGCGCATGGCGCTGACCAGCCCGGTCGGCCGCGACGAGCTTGCGAAGACCGTCGAACCGGTTGCGACCGAACTGGCGCTCGAATGGGAATTGCACGACCTTGCGCGGCGCACCCCGGTGCTGCTCGCGGTGTCGAAATTCGGCCATTGCCTGATCGATATCATCCACAAGAAAGAGATCGGGCAGCTGCCGATCGATATCGTCGGCGTGGTGTCGAACCATGAGGCGATGCGCAAGACCGCCGAATGGCACGGCCTTACCTATCATCACCTGCCGATGAGCGAGGGGAAAGAGGCGCAGGAGGCGCGTTTCCTGTCGATCATCGAGGAAAGCGGCGCCGAACTCACCGTGCTCGCGCGCTATATGCAGATCCTCTCGGACGGTTTCTCTGAAGCGCTCGCGGGGCGCTGCATCAACATCCACCACAGTTTCCTGCCCAGCTTCAAGGGCGCGAAGCCCTATCATCAGGCGCATGGGCGCGGGGTGAAGATCATCGGCGCGACCGCCCATTTCGTCACCGCCGACCTCGATGAAGGCCCAATCATCGAACAGGATGTGCGCCGCGTGAGCCACCGGACGACCGCCGACGAAATGGTCGCGATCGGCCGCGAGATCGAGGCGTCGGTGCTGTCGCGCGCGGTCCGCTGGTACGCCGAACACCGCATCTTCCAGAACGGGAACAAGACCGTCGTACTCTGACCCCGTGCGCTCGAATATATCATAAAAGGAGAGACTTATGGCCGATCTTTCAAGCTACATCGTGAACCCGGGGCCCAAGGTGCCGGTCACGGGACTGAAGGCGGCCGTGACGACCGACAGCGCGATCGTCACCGAGACGATCATGAAGGTATTGAATAGCGGCGGCAACGCGGCCGACGCTGTGATTGCGGGGGCGATGGTGCAGGCGGCGGTCGAACCGTTCATGACCAACCACGCCGGGCTCGTCACCATGCTCTATTATGAGGCGAAGACGGGCAAGGTCCACCAGCTCGATAGCCTTGGCGGCCACCCCTCGGGCCTGCCGCCGTTCAAGCCTGTCCCGCCGGGGCTCGGCAGCTATGCCGCTTCGCCGCCGTCGGCGATCATCCCCGGCTTCATGCCGGGGTTGAAACAAATCCACGCGAAATTCGCGACGAAGGACTGGGCCGATCTTTGCGCCGATGCGGTGCGCTGGGCCGAGACGGGGCATGAGGTTTCGACCTTCGAATATGGCGTGAACATCTATGGCGAGAAGTTCATCACCTATTTCCCCGAAGGCCGCGATTTCTATCAGCCGAACGGCTATTTTCCGAACGTCGGCGATATCTTTACCCCGCCGGGCATGGCGGAAACGCTGCGCGGCGTCCGCGACAACGGCCCCGACTATATGATCACCGGCCCCTGGGCCGAGACCTTCGTCGCCAAGGGCAATGATATGGGGTGGAAGGTCACCCTCGATCATATGACCGAGACGCCGCCGCGCTGGGTCGAGCCGCTGCGCTTTCCTTATAATGAATATGAAATCCTCTTTCTCGGGCCGCCGCAGGCGCAAGGTTTCTTCTCGAGCGTCGCGCTCGGCGTGCTCAAACATCTCGGCATCCGCGACATGGCGCCGGGATCGGCCGAGCATATCTGGGCGATGGGTCATGCGCTCCGTCAGGGCCAGCGGCACTGGGAATATGCGCGCGATGACCATGTCTATGACGTGCCGCGCGCCGAAGTGCTCGACGATGATTATCACAAGCATCTGGCGAAGCTGATCCGCGGGTCGCGGCCAAAGGTCGACATGACCGATCATATCCGCCTGTCGGGCGACGGCCCCGCCGGCGCGGGCGACATGATGGCGGCCATCGCCGGCCCGTCGGGCAAGCCGCGCCTCGTCAACCACGAAGAGAAACAGCCGAGCGGCAGCTGCGAGATCGCGGTCGTCGATGCCGAGGGCAATTGGTGCCAGTTCATGGACACGCTGCAGGGGTCGGGTATTCCGGGACAGGTCGTCGGCGGCATCCCGATGGTCGGCAGCCACTCGACCTTCGGCGCGCTGCAGAGCCCGATGGATACGGTGCTGATCAAGGGCGCCAAGGCGCGCTGCATCATCGGCAATACGCTGGTGCTGAAGGACGGCAAGCCGGTGTTTTCGGCCGGATCGCCGGGCAACATCCACTGCACGCTGCCGCAGGTGCTCGCCTATCTGCTCGACTTCAAGCTCGATCCCTATGCCGCGGTCGATGCGCCGCGCATGCTGCCGATGACTGACGGCCAGCTCGTTGCGATCGAGGACCGACTCGCGCCCGGCGTGGTGCAGGACCTGCACAAGCTCGGCGTCCGCGTCGGCGGACTGTCGGGCTATGATTTCCATATGGGCAGCTTCTCGGTGATCGCGCGCGACGAAGCGTCCGATACGCTCACTGCGGTTGCCGATCCGCGCCGCTGCGCCGTTGCCGACGGCATCAAGGAGTGAACAGCATGACATCGCCCAGCCTTGCTCTCGACAATCTTGCCCAGCGCTATTGGGATTTCCGTTGTGACGAGTTTCCGACCGAAGCGATCCTTGCCGGCCTGACGCCGCGCAGCGACCTGTTGCTACGCGACGCGCCCGACGATCATGAGCGCCGCGCCGCCTGGGCTTCGGCGGCGCTCGGCGAGCTGGCCGAGATCGACGCGGACGCACTGTCGCAGACCGAGCGCGCGACCCTCCGGCTCCTTCGCGGCGAGCTTTCGCAAATCGTCGACATGGTAGCGCAGCAGGCGCACTTGCGCCCCAGCATCTATCCGCTCGGCCCCGAATTCGGGCTCGCGAGCTGGGCGTCGATGACCAGCATCGCGACCGTTGAGGATGCGCGCCGCTATATCGACCGTCTGGCGAAGGTTCCGGCGGCGCTCGAAGGCGTGCAGCAGTCGCTCACCGAAGGGCGCGAGCGCGGCATCCGTTATCCGAGGCTCGTCGTCGAGCGCGCGATCGGCGTGGTCCGGGGGCAGGCGTCGGTCGACGTCGAAGCCAATGGCTTCTTCGGCCCACTCAAGGTGCTGGCGACGCGCGGCGCGGCGTTCGCCGACATCGTCGAAGAGGGGCGGAACGTCGTCGCGAAAACCGTGGCGCCGGCGCTGACGAACTATGCGCTGTTCCTCGAAAAGATCCTGCTGCCGGTGGCGCGCGATGCGCTCGACTGTGTCGGGGACGTCGGCGGCGAAGGCCATTATCGGCATTTGATCCGCCAATATACGACCATCGACTTGCCGGCTGAGGAAATTCACGCGATCGGGCTCGCCGAAGTCGAGCGGATTACCGGCGAGATGGAGGCGGTTGCGGCCGACGGCGGCTTCGCCGGCGATCTTGCCGGGTTCAAGCGGCAGTTGCAGGGCGACAACAGCCAGCTCCTCGAAAGCGGCGAGGCGCTGCGCGAGGAAATCGAAATCTTGTCGAAGCGCATCGATGCGCGCATCCCCGAATTTTTCGGCCGCATCCCGCGCGCGACCTATGGCGTGAAAAGCATTCCCGAGGCGATCGCGGCAGCGATGCCGCCCGCCTATGCGCAGCCCAATCCCGCCGATAACAGCGCTGCGGGCGTCCACTGGATCACCTCGATCCCGTCGAAGCTGCCGCGCTACATGCACCTGCCGATCGCGCTGCACGAAGCCTGGCCGGGGCATTTGATGCACCTCGCGCTGATCCAGGAACTCACCGACTTGCCGGCGTTCCGGCGCCATGGCGCGATGCACTATTCGGCGTGCCTCGAGGGCTGGGCGCTCTACAGCGAGGGGCTGGGCGAGGACATGGGTCTCTATGACACGCCGCAGAAACGCTATGGCCGGCTCGAGATGGAAATGTGGCGCGCGGTGCGCCTCGTCGTCGATACCGGGCTGCATGCCAAGCGGTGGACGCGGTCGCAGGCGATTGACTATTTCCGCGAAAATATGGCGATGCCGATCGAGACGATCGAGGCCGAGGTCGATCGTTATGTCGGATTGCCGGGGCAGGCGCTGGGTTATCAGCTCGGCAACCTCAAATTCCGCGAGCTGCGCGCGCGCGCCGAAGCGGCGCTCGGCAACCGCTTCGACATTCGCGCCTTCAACGATGCACTTGCGTCGGCGGGCGCGGTGAGCCTGCCCGTCCTCGAAGCGACGATCGACGACTGGCTCGAAGAGAGAAAGGCAGGCGTCAAGGTCGCGGCATGAGCGCGGTCGGCATGGGGGCGCCGGCCGATACCGGCCTGCCGTCAAAATCCGGCGCGTCGAGGCTTCGCGCGGGCTATATCCTCCTCATCCTGTGCCTGATTTCGGCACTCAACTATTATGACCGTTTCCTGATCGGGATATTGGTCGAGGATCTGAAACGCGACCTCGCGCTCAGCGACAGCCAGATCGGGCTGTTGTCGGGTTTCGCCTTCGCGCTCGTCTATTCGATCGCGTCGATCCCGGTCGCCTCCTATGCCGACCGGGGTTTTCGGGTGCGCGTGCTCGGCAGCGCGGCGGCCTTCTGGTCGGTGATGACCGGGCTGTGCGGACTGGCGACCGGTTTCTGGACGATGCTTTTCGCGCGCTTCGGGGTCGGGATCGGGGAGTCGGGCGGCGCTCCGACGACGCATGCGATCATCGCCGAGACATTCAGCGACAAATGGCGCGCGAGCGCGCTGGCGGCGATCGGCGTCGCGGGCGCGGTCGGCACCTCGGCGGCCTTCGCGGGCGGCGGCTATATCGCCCAGCATTATGGATGGCGCTGGGCCTTTTTCGCGGCGGCGATTCCGGGGGTGGTCATCGCGATCATCTTTGCGCTGACGGTCCGCGAGCCAAAGCGCGCGGCGGGCGCCGACAAGGCGCCGTCGCTGCCGGCGGGGACTGCGCTCGGTATCCTCCTCCGCCGGCCCGCCTATCTGTGGGTCTGTGCCGGCGTGTCGATCTTCAGCATCGGCGGCTTCGGCGCGTCGGCGTGGACGCCCGCTTATCTGATGCGCTATTTCGGACAGGATGCCGCAAAGGTCGGGCTCGACTATTCGGCGATCGTGGGGCCGGCGTCGATCATCGCCGTCCTCGGCGGCGGTTTTCTCGCCGACTGGTTGTCGCGCAAGGACGCTCGCGCGCCCTATTGGTTCCTGTCGGCCGCCTTCTTCGCCTCGATCCCGTTTAGCGTCGCGCAGCTGACCACCGAAAGCTACGCCACGGCGATGATGCTGGCCTGGCCGTCGACGCTGATCGGCGCGCTGTGGATCAGCCCGACCTATGCGATCGTCCAGGCGCTGTCGGGGTCGAAGCTGCGCGCGATCGGTGCCGCCTTCTTCATGCTGTGCGTCAACCTGATCGGACAGAGCCTGGGACCGCTCGTCGTCGGCGCGATGAGCGATCAGTTCAGCGCGTCATACGGAAACCTCGGCCTGCGCTATGCGCTGCTGATCAGCACGACGAGCTTCGTCGCGGGCGGCGTCGCCTTTCTGATGGCCGCACGAACCGCACGCGCGGATATGGAGCAGGCGGCCAGCTTCTAATCTCAGGCCGCCTTGGGCTTGCGCGCCTTCTGCGCGGCGGCGCGTGCGGCAGACAAGGCTTCTTCGCCGCACAATATGTCGATGTAGAGCTGCGCATTCTTGCGGCGCTCGGGAATGCTCTGGCGCACGCCGATCGCATAATAGCCGATCTGGTGATAATAGAAGACGCGCGCGCGGATTGCGGCATGTTCTTCGTCATAGCCGATCGCTTCGAAGAAGCGTTGCAGCACGTCGAGC
>JAFAED010000581.1 GCA_023424275.1 Pseudomonadota bacterium
CGCCTATATGCAGCGCCGCTTCCCCGGCCTCGCGTCGGCGCCGCTGCTCGGCGGGCGCGTCTGCCAATATGAGAATAGCTCGAACGGCGATTATCTGATCGACCGCTTTCCGGGGCAGGAGCATGTCTGGCTCGTCGGCGGCGGATCGGGGCACGGCTTCAAGAACGGCCCCGCAGTCGGTAAGCGCGTCGCCGCGCACATCCTCGACGCGAAGCTCGCGGTCGAACCGCGCTTCAGCTTCGCGACGAAGGGCACGGTGGCGGCGCGGACGGTCTTCTGATCGGGGGAAGCATGAAACTCACCGACTGCCACAATATCGACGATTTCCGTGCGCTCGCGAAGCGCCGCCTGCCCTGGCCGGTGTTCGACTATATCGACGGCGCCGCCGATGACGAGGTCACGCGCCGCCGCAACCGCGCCGCGTTCGACGACTGCGACCTCATCCCGCGCGTCCTCGCCGGGGTCGAAAGCGTCGACATGAAAACGACCTTGTTCGGGCGCGAGATGGCGATGCCGCTCTTCCTCTCGCCCACCGCGCTCCAGCGCCTGTTCCACTGGCAAGGCGAACGCGCCGTGCTCCGCGCCGCCGCGAACGCCGGCACCGTCGCGGGCATATCGAGCCTCGCGACGATCAGCCTCGCCGAAGCGGGCGCGCTGACCGACGGCCCCAAGCTCTTCCAGCTCTATGTCCACCATGACGAGGGGCTCAACCAGGCGATGCTCGATGCCGCGCGCGATGCGAAGTTCGACGCCGTCGCGCTCACCGTCGATACGATCGTCGGCGGCAATCGCGAACGCTGCCTGCGCTCGGGCTTTACTTCGCCGCCGCGCTTCACCGCGTCGAACATGCTGAGCTACGCCGCCAAGCCCGGCTGGGGTCTCAACTATGTCCTCCGCGAGAAATTCAGCCTGCCTAACCTTGCGACGCATGTCTCCGAGGGCTCGAGCGTCCCCCGATCGGTCGCCGAATATTTCACCTCGATGCTCGACCAGAGCCTCGACTGGAAGCGCGCCGAGGCGATCCGCAAGAAATGGGACGGCCCCTTCTGCCTCAAGGGCATCGTCGCGGTCGAGGATGCCAAACGTGCCGTCGACATCGGCGCGACGGCGATCATGGTGTCGAACCATGGCGGGCGGCAACTCGACGGCAGCATTTCGCCCTTCGACGCGCTCGCCGAGATCGTCGATGCGGTCGGCGACAAGCTGGAAGTCATCTGCGACGGCGGCATCACGCGCGGCACGCATGTGCTCAAAGCGCTGTCGGTCGGCGCCAAGGCCTGCTCGGGCGGGCGTCTCTATCTTTACGCGCTTGCCGCGGCGGGCGAGGATGGCGTCGCCCGCGCGATCGCTTTGCTCCGCGCCGAGATGGAACGCGGCATGAAATTGATGGGGGCCAAAACCCTCGCGGATCTTGGCCCCCATAATCTTCGCTGGCGGTAACTTGCCTTCTTTCGTCATCCCCGCGAAAGCGGGGACCCAGTTCCAACCTAGTGTCGATATGGACCGTCGAACTGGGTTCCCGCTTTCGCGGGAATGACGATTAAGAGAGGTTACGCCGCCACCTCCTCCTTCTTGCCGAGCCCGCCCCAGTCGATGTTGCGCGTCATGTACATCACCCCTGCAAGGGCGAAGAACATCAGCACCGACCCGATCAGCAGCGCATAGGCTTCGAGGTTGAGCAGCGTGTAGAGCAGCGCATAGAGCCCGATCAACATCGCCGCGAGGAAGCGCGCGCGCTTCCAGCTCTTCAGCACCGCCGCGCTGTAGAAGGTCAGCAAGCCGATGATGGCCGCCGACGCGACCATATAGGCGGGCATGAACCCGATCACTTCCGCAAACGCCAGCAGCAGCACGAAGAACAGCACCAGCGCCACGCCGGTCAGCAGATATTCGGCCGGTGCCACCCGTGCGCCCGCGATGATGTCGAACATCAAAAAGGCGACGAAGGTGAAACCGATGAACAGGAAGCCATATTTGATGCTGCGATCGACCTGGCTGTAGAGGTCGACGGGCTCGATCAGGCTGATCGCGACCGCCTTCGCGGTGCCCCCCGACGCCTCGCTGCCGCCGCCGCTGGTCGTCGCGACCTCGACGGGCGCCTCCATATAGGCGTCGCGCGGCCCGTAACTGGTCGTCACCGGCGGTGACAGGTCGCCCATCAGCACCTGCGCCTGCCCCAGCGCAAGGTTCGGCACGGCGTAGGTCGCGGTGAAACCGCTGCTCTTCACCTCGCGCTTGGCGGGCAGGAAATCGCCGCCGAAGCTCGGGTTCGGCCAGCTCGATTTCACCGTCCAGCGCGTGTCGACGCCGCGCGGGATCAGCTTGAAATCGCCAAGCCCGCGCACCCCGATCTTGTAATCGACCTTCATCGGCGCCGCAGCGCTCCAGTCGACGAACGCGAAGGTGCCCGAATTGCCGGTTGACAGCAGCCCCTTGCCCGGCTGGAGCGCGAGCGGCGTGCCGTCGACGGTCAAACTATTACCGTCCACCAGCCCGCGCGCGTCGCTGATGCCGAGCCGCACCTCGGCGCGGTCGAGCATCAGCGCCTCGCGGCTCACGCCATAGCGCGCGATATCGGCGGGCAGCACGAACTCGGCGTTCCCAGCGATCTGGCTTTCATAGACGACCGTTTCGTAAATCGCCTTCTTGCGCTTTTCGGGCTTGATGACGACGTCGGCCTTGTTCGTCTGCGGCGAGAGATAGAGGTTGCGGATCGTGTTCACCGTCCGCGTTACATCCTTGCCATTTTCCTGCACCGTCGTCGTTTCGGTCGCACGATAGGGGATGACGATCACCGGCCCGGCGATCGTCTGTTGCCCACCCCAGCCCTGCCCTATCGAGGCCTGAGCGGTTTCGGCCTGCTGCTGGCGATCCCAGAGCAGGCCGTAAATCATCAAAAGGGGAACCATCAGCGCGACCGCGATCAGCACGGCGATAACCAGCTTGATGCCGGGACTTCGCTCGCTTCGTGCTGGCGGTACAGGGGGAACGGAAACACTCTGAGCCATGGGGGATAAACTCCGCTGCTTCAACTCATCGATGAAATTGCACGGTTCACCGACATGGTCAAGCCGGTTGCGACGGGTTGCGGCTGTGATTGCCGATACTTGCCAACATTGGTCGGACTGCTATCGCGAAAGGCATATCTGGCGACACGGCCGGGGGATGCGGGATTGCAGAGACTATGACGGCCAACGCGACCGATGCGGCGTCGGAACGCCCTTATGATATTTTCATCAGCTACAGCCGCGCGGACGCGGCGAAGGCGCTGCAACTGAGGGACCTCCTGGTCGCCCGCGGGCATCACGTCTTTTTCGACGCCGAAGGGATCGACGCAGGCGCCGAATTTCCCGACGTCATCGACCGCGCGGTGAAGGGCGCAAAGGTTGTGCTTGGTTGCTGGACGCCCGCCGCGATCCAGCGCCGATGGGTGCGCATCGAAAGCCGGATCGGCCTCGACCGCGGCTCGCTCGTCGCGATCGGGCTCGAACGGATGGAGCCCGAAAAGCTTCCGGCCGAATTCTACAACGTCAACGTTCTCGACCTGTCGTCCTTCGACGGCAAGGAAACGCATCCGGCATGGCAGCGCGTGCTCGCCGCGATCGACCGGCGCCTCACGCGTGGCGCAGCGGGGGAATTGCCTGCGGGCGAAGAGGTGCACACGCCGGCACCGCCACGCCGCCGCCGCTCGCCGCTCGCGCTCGGCGGTGCGGCCGCGCTGGCGATCGCCGCGCTCGCCGGCGGCGGCTGGTATTATGCCAATCATGCGGCCTTCGACGAAGCTGCGGTCGAAACCAGCCTCGACACGACGCTGAAGGCGGCTGAACCCGTGATCGCCAATGCCGTGACCAGCGCGCTCGGCGACAGCGAAGCTGCGACCAACGGCAAGATCTTCTGGGGGCTCGTCCAGCTCGTCGCCGTCGACAAGACAATCGACCAGGCCGAACTGGCGCGCTTCGATGCCGCCACGGGCCGGTTCATGGGCAGCGGCTGCCACTGCGTCGCCGTCGAAGGCGCGCCCTTCACTGTCGTGTCGATCTGGACGGTCAAGGCCTATGCCGTCGCCAACCGGCCGCCGCCGGCGCCGATCGTCGACGCGTTGCTCGGCGCACAGAATCGCGAGGGCTGGTGGTCGAGTGCGATGGAT
>JAFAED010000055.1 GCA_023424275.1 Pseudomonadota bacterium
CCATCCCCTCGCCTTCGCTTTTCATCTCGACCGCGCGGAACGGCGTATCCTCGACCGCGATCGACAGCCTTTCGGCCGGCGTGACGAGCACATGGCTGCCGTCGGGCTCGCGGCGCAGGATCGTCGAAAAGAGCTTGACCATCGCAGGCCGGTTGATGCGCCCGCCCTCGTGAAACCAGCTGCCGTCGGCGCGGATTTCCATGAAGCTGTCGCCGGTCCGCCCGGGATGCCATTGCTCGACCGGCGGCAGCTTGCGCGCCGCCAGCAGTTCGGCGGCTTCGGTCAGCGAGAGCTGCGAAAATTCCTTGGGAAGCGACGGCGCGGGGGTGACCATTTATCCGACATAGGCAGACGCGCGGCGGGTGCAACCCCGTGCACGGTCAGCGCGGCCCGATCATTCCCGCGCCGGTCGGCAGGCGGTGCCCGTTCACCGCCCGCGCGAGCAGGCGACGACGCTCGAACGGGCCGGGCAAATCCCATGCGCCCGTCGCATCGGCGGTGAAGCCGAAGAAGCGGCCATAATATTCGGGGTCGCCGATCATCATCAGCGCGCCGTCGGCTTCGGTTTCGGCGGCATCGAGCATCTGCGCCATCAACGTGCGCCCATGACCGCCGCGCTGGACGTCGGGGCGGATCGCGACCGGGCCGACCATCACAAGCGGGACGTCGGCGGCATCGGGCGCACGCAGCGCGACAGGCCAGCACTGAATCGTGCCGACCAGCGCGCCGTCCTCGACGAGCGCGAAGCTCAAAGCCGACACCGCATCAACGCCATCGCGGATGCGGTAGGCGGTTCGTCCAAAGCGATCCGATCCGAAAGCGGCGTCGAGGAGATCCTCGACCGCCTGCGGCTCGATATTCGACAATGGAAGTAACTCGACCAACGCGTACCCTTTCGCTAATGCGGCGGCGCTTTAGGGACCGGGGGGGCGCTTGCAAACCCCCGACGGACAGGAATTTCTTGTGACCGATACATTGTGGCTGGAAGTGAACGGGCTGACCGCCCAGGTGCTGACCGGCATCTATTCCGAAGAAACCCACCTGCCGCAGCCGCTGCGCATCTCGGTGCGCGCGAAGCTAGCGATGGCCGATCATTATGTTCCGACGACGCCGCTCAGCCGCTCGAAAAACTATATGCACCTGAAATTCGCGGCGACCGAGGGCATCCCCAAGGATGTGCATTTCGTGCTGATCGAAAGCGTCGCCGACCATATCATCGACACTTTGTTCCTGCAGGACGAGAAGGTCGAAGAGGTCGAGGTGAAGATCGTCAAGCTCGCGATCGCCGAAGAGGGCGAAGAGATTGGCATCACGATGCGGCGGGCGCGCAAGTGACGCAAAAGCTCGCTCTGGTCACGGGCGGGCTGCACCGCGTCGGCGCCGCGATTGCGGCGCGGCTCGCGCGCGAAGGCTATGAACTGGCCTTGCACAAGCGAAGCGCGGCCGAGGCCGATCCGGTGCTCGCCGATGCGCTGGCCGAGACCGGAGCGCGCAGCCACCGCTTCGCCGCCGACCTCACCGACCCCGTTGCGGTCGACGAACTGATCCCGGCGGTGGCCGATAAATTCGGCCGGGTGCCTGACCTCCTCGTCAATAATGCCGCGCTGTTCGCCGAGGGCGAGTGGGCCGACCTGTCGGCGGTGGCGCTCGCCGAGATGATGCAGATCAATCATCATGCGCCGGTGATGCTGGCGAAGGCGTTGGTTACGCATAGCGAAGGCAAACGCCCGGCGATCGTCAATATCGTCGACCAGCGCGTGGCGCATCCGGTACCCGACCAGATCGCCTACAGCCTGTCGAAATCGGCGCTGTGGCAGGCGACGCAAACCCTCGCCGTCGCGTTCGGAAACCGCGCGCGCGTCAATGCCGTCGCGCCGGGGCTGACGATGGCGACCGAGGATTATTCGGCGGCGCAGGTCGAGCGGCTGGCGGGGCTCATGCCATTGGGGGCGCTGCCGACACCGGCGCAGATCGCCGATGCGGTCGTGTATCTCGCGCGCGCCGAGGCGGTGACGGGACAGACGATCTTCGTCGACGGCGGCGCGCATCTGGCGCCGATGGCGCGCGACTTCGTGGCGCTGGAGCGGGACTAGCCAAACACCTCTTTCGTCATCCCGGGCTTGACCCGGGATCCCGCTTTTTTGCGGCATGGACTGGTTTCGATTTCAAGCGGGACGCCGGATCAAGTCCGGGGTGACGATGAAAGTGAATGACCGACGGCTTCACCAGCTTTCGCTGGGGCGACGATCATCAGTAAATATGCACCGCCTTGGTGACGAGATAACCGTCGAGCCCTTCGGGGCCGCTCTCGCTGCCGAAGCCCGATTCCTTGATCCCGCCGAAAGGCATGTCGAGCGTCGAGATCACGAAGCTGTTCACCCCGACCATCCCGCTTTCGATGCTATCGACGATGCGGTTTATCCGGCGGCCATTCTCGGTGAAGGCGAAGGACGCGAGGCCGTAGGGCAGCCGGTTCGCCTGCTCGAGCGCATCATCTTCGGTGCCGAACGGACGGATCAGCGCCATCGGGCCGAAGGGTTCGTTGTTCATCGCATCGGCCTCGACCGGCACGTCGGCGATCGCGGTCGGCTGGAAGAAATAGCCGTCGCCGGTCGCCTCGCCGCCCGCGATCACGCGCGCGCCCTTCGCCTTGGCGTCGGCAACCAGCGCTTCGAGCGCGGGAATGCGGCGCGCGTTGGCGAGCGGGCCCATCTGCGTGTCGGCGTCGAGGCCGCTACCGATCTTCACCTTTTGTGTGCGTTCGGCAAAGCCCTTCACGAAGGCGTCGTAGATGCCCTGCTGGACATAGAAACGCGTCGGCGAGATGCAGACTTGCCCGGCGTTGCGGAACTTCTGCCACACGACCTTGTCGAGCGTCGCCTCAAGGTCGCAATCATCGTACACGAGCACCGGGGCGTGGCCGCCGAGTTCCATCGTGATCCGCTTCACTCCATCGGCGGCGAGACGCATCAGATGCTTGCCGACCGCGGTCGAGCCGGTGAAGCTGACCTTGCGGATCACCGGGCTGGCGAGCAGGTGGCGGCTGATCTGGTCGGGGTCGCCGTACACGAGCTGGACGACATCGCCGGGGATACCGGCATCGGCGATGCAGCGCATGATCGCGCTGGTGCAGCCCGGGGTTTCCTCGGGCGCTTTCGCGATCACGACGCAGCCCGCGGCGAGCGCGGGGGCGATTTTCTTGACCATCAGATTGACCGGGAAGTTCCACGGGCTGAAACCCGCAACGGGGCCGACGGGATGTTTGGTGACCATCGCGCGCTGGCCGAGCGGACGCTGGAGGACGCGGCCCTCGATGCGTTTGCCCTGCTCGGCGAAATAGTCGAACAGCCCGGCGGCGGACAGCACCTCGCCGCGCGCCTCGCCGATCGGCTTGCCCTGTTCGAGCGTCAGCAAGGTCGCGATATGCTCGACGCGTTCGCGGATGATGCCCGCGGCCTTGTGCATCAACGCGGCGCGCTCGTCGGGCGTTTTGGCGCGCCATACGGGCCAGCCGCGGTCGGCAGCGGCGAGCGCTTCGTCGAGGTCGGCCGCGGTCGCAACCGGCAGCTCGGCGATCGTGCCCGCCGTCGCGGGGTTATAGACCGGCCGCTCGTCGCGCCCCTCGCCGCTCCGCCAGGCGCCGTTGATGAAGAGCTGAAGGTCGGCGTCGTAGGTCGCGGTCATATAAGATCCTTGCGCAAGGAAATGGGGGATGGCGGCGATATAGGGTGGCTCAGCGATAGTTAAAGCTGATGCTGATCCGTTCGCCCTTGCCACTATGCGGCATGACCTCGTGCCGCAGCCAGCTTTCCCACAGGAAGACGCGGCCCGCAGCGGGTTCGGCATAGATGAAGGGATGGAGATGCTCGGGCGCGTCGTCGGTGCGGCCGGGCGCCGCCATCAGCATCGCGAGGCGCGGGTCTTCGAGCTTGAGCGCGCCCGAACCCGGCGGGACCGCAACATAGAAGGTGCCCGACACGATGCTGTGCGGGTGGATATGCCCGCTATGCGTGCCGCCGGGTTTCAGGATGTTGACCCACAGGC
>JAFAED010000076.1 GCA_023424275.1 Pseudomonadota bacterium
AGCCTAGGCCTCTTCGTCGAAGGCTTGAAGCTCCCGGAAAACCTCGCCTCTCAGCGTAATTTCCTGCGGACGCGCTACGACAAGGCTGCTGGCAAATCGCGCGAGAACGCCCAGCGGTTCGTCACCCAGATCGCCGACATGGCGGAATTCCGTCACCTTTATTGGCGCCCCGAAGGCATCGAAAAGCTCGGCGCCTATCATGATGCTGACCGCCTCGACGAGGTACAGCAGCTCATGTCGTTCCTCATGGCCACAAAATCCTATTTGGTGTTGCCGATCCTCTCTCGCTATTGGCGCCCGAATTTGAAGCAGGACGGGGATGAGCTCTTTCTGCATGTTCTGCGCGCGGTGACGGCTTTCCTCGTACTGCGCCGCGCAGCGACCGGCATCACCGCTGGGATCGATAGCGACTTTCGGGCGGTCATGGCGCCTGTTGGAAGTGGAGCGAATAAATTTGGCTTGGGAGCGGGCGTCGAGTCCCAAAATCCCGTGCTCGAGATCGCTAAGCTCCGCGAAGCCTTTCGCACCCTGCTCGCAAAATCGAAAGGCAAGATTACCGATCGGGCCAAATGGGTGGGGCAAGCTGCGGACAATCCGCTTTACACGCAAGCACGCGAGATCACACGCTTCATGATCCTCGTCGCGGCCCATCATGCGACCGCTATGGATGACGCGAGCGGTCGCTGGACAAAAAAGGGCGTAAAGGTCGCCGCCAACCAAAATGTCTATCTCGACTATAAGAGCTGGCGCGGGACCGATTACGCGACTGTCGAGCATGTTGCCCCCGATACCGAGAAGCAGGGCACATGGAATGCGGACATCTACAAGAATGCGATCATTCGCCAGTCGCTCGGAAATCTCTGCCTCCTTCCCGCCAGAGAAAATGGCGCGATCGGCAATGGCAGCTGGATACGAAAGCGGCTGTTCTACCGTGCCCTCACCGAACAGTCGGCAGAATTGCAACAAAAGCGGGTCGAGGAAGCGGCAGCGCAGGGGATGACCTTCAGCGGCACCACGCAGGAACTGCTCGCGAAAGGCCGCCGACTGCCGCTGCTCGATCCATTGCGCGATGTGCCCGACTGGACCCCGGGCGTCATAAGCGCGCGCGGTCGTAATATTGCCGAGCTGACTTGGGATCATTTGTGGCCGTGGTTGACTTAAGCCGCTCGAAAGGATCGGACCAACGGGACGCGGGTGCGCCTGCCTCAAATGGGGCGTCGAGAGCGTCGTTCGGAAAATTCATGAGCGACGCCGCGGCCTGACGCCACGACTTGGATACTTTCAAAGCCCCGCGGGCTCGGGTGCGCCTGCCAATGTATCGATTTCGGCGACGCGTTCGAACTCGGCGAGATAATCCTGGCGATGATAGGTCAGCCAGCGGAAGATCTCGGGATTGACAAGCAGCTTGGCCAGATAGCCGCGCGCGAGCGTGAGGTGCAGATTGTCGATACCATAGCTGTCCTCGACCGAGGTAATCCGGCTCTGGAGCACCGCAAGCTCGCGCTCCATGCGCGCGATCTGCTGCCCGTCGGGTGTCGGCTGACGTCCTTGCCGGCTCTTGGGGTTCGCGAGGCCTTCGGGCGGCGTCGCGGCAAGCAGCGCCCGCGCGAAGACCGAGCTGAAATTATTCTGCCCGATCATCAGCCCCGCCGCCTCGATCTGGCGCACCGCACTCATGCGCCGCAAGAGATCGAAGACCTTGATCGAGCAATTCGCATCCTTGAGCCGCTCGGCTGCCTCGGGACAAATGCCGTCGAGCATGCGGAACCGCTTCACGATCGTGTCAGCCTCGAGGCCGAGCGCTTCGGCGATTTGGGCCGGCGACACGCCGCGCTCGACCGCGCGCACGATCATGCGATGTTCCTGCACGGGCGGCAGCCGGCTTATTCGCTTGTTATAGGTGTAGGTATCCTCGTCGGTCGCCAGCAGGCATTCGACGGTCTCGACGCCGAGCGCCTTCAGCGCTTCTATGCGCAAATGGCCGTCGAGCAGGTAATAGCCCCTTCCCGGCCCCGGCGCGCCGATAACAGCGGGCGGTTCGACAAGCCCGATCGCGCGGATCGAACTCAGGATCTGGGCATATTTCCGGCTTTCGAGCGTTCCCGGGCGAAGTGCCTTGAGCGGTACGATAGCAGCGAGCGCCACCGTCACCAGGTCGCTTTCGAACGCACTGCGGACCTGCCCTTCCTCAATCGGTTGCACGACCCGACATCCTCAGTTCGAGCCAACGCGGCACCTGGTCGAGATGCTCGGCGCGCAGCAGTGTACGAAAACCCTCGTCGGCGAGGAGCTCCCGCATCGCTTCGACGACGAAGAGCAAGCGCGTTTGCGCGAATTCGGATTTCTTGACGAGCAGCCGCTGCTTCTCGGCTTCGCGCTGGTAAATTTCCATGAGCTGCGCCGCGGTAAGACGACGGCCGCCTTTCTTGCGACCAAGCGCATTGCCTCCGACCCCCTTGCCGTTCGCCTTGAGACGCGCGTCGAGCAGGCGGCGCACCGCGGTCAGCTTCTTGCCCCGCAAATCCCCCTTCTCATAGGCCTCGAGGAGGATCTGCTGCGCCTCGTCGGATTCGGCGCGCGAGATTTCGATGGCCAGCGTAATCGGAATGAGCCCGGTCTCGACCGCGGCGAGCAACCGCTCCTCGCCCTTGCCGATCAGGGTCAGTACCAGGTTGACCCACGAGGGCGAGATTCCGATTTTCTCGGCGATCGCGGTCTCGGTATGGCCTCGCTTTCGAAGCTCGCCGACTTCCTTGATCAGATCGATCGGGCGGTGGTGGCGCCGCGCGATATTCTCGACAAGGCTCATTACGAGACATTCGCTTTCGCTCGCTTCGATGACCACCGCGGGAATTTCGCTCTGGCCGAGCATTTCGAAGGCCTCGAGGCGGCCTTCGCCACAAACGAGATCGTAGACGGCGCCGTCCTTGCCGTTGCGGCGGCTGACGGTGATCGGCCGCTTGAGCCCGACCGCTTCGATATTGTTCACGATCTCGCGATGCTGCCGCTTGCTCCGCGCACGCGGGTTGAGGACATGGATCCGGGCGAGCGGGATCATCTCGATATGCTGCTGGCGGGGGACTTCGATCATGCGACCTCGGCCAGCGGGACCGGCGCCGAGATCGCATAAAGATATTCGAGCGTATCGAAGCGGTAGGCGTCGAGCCCGAGTCCATTCTCCTCGGCGAGCCGCATGCGGTCGGCCGCGATATCGAGCCGCGGAAACAGGTAATAGTCGAGCGGCGACCGGTTCATGCGGTCCATCCGGACCACCAGCGTGATGTCGGGAAGGAGCGCGGTGTCGAAGCGCATCTTCCAGCGCAGCAGGCCGGTCGGCGTCGAGATGCAGCGCGCGATCAAGACCGAGAGGCTATATTCGCCGTTGACGATCAAGCGGTCGCAGGGCGACGCCTGCTGCTCGGCCGCGCTGCCGAGCATTTCCAGTCCATCGACGACGGCCTTGACGATCTCGGGATGCAAGCGGCGAAGCGCGCGATTGATCTCGATATAACGATAATCATGATCGGGCCGGTAGCCGACAAGGCTATAGGCGCGCAGCAGGCTCCCGAAGCGCGCGCCATAGGCACTGCTCGATACCATCGCGTCGCACTCGTCGATGATGAGCCCCGAGAGAAGCCCGCGCTTTTCATAAAGGCGGCGCAGCGCATCGAGCATCTCCTCGTCGGACAGGCGAAAGGACCGTGCGCCGATGATCGCGCGCGCCGCTTCGAAGAGATCGCGCTCGACCGTCGCCTCGAACGCGCCCTCGGCCCGGATCCAGGTGGAGGGATCGTTGCGGACGCGCTTCTTCTTGAGCTTGAAGGACTGCCGGTTCCACACATTGTCGCCGACATATTTCTCGTTGATCAGGAGCTGATGCACCGTGCCGCGCGTCCAGGGCCGCCCGAGATCGGTTCGGATGCCGCGGCGGTTGAGCGCATCGGCGATCTGCGCCTCGCCCTGCCGTTCATGAACGAAGGAACGATAGACGTCGCGAACGACGGCAACC
Organism: Pseudomonadota bacterium; assembly: GCA_023424275.1. Classification (GTDB taxonomy): domain Bacteria; phylum Pseudomonadota; class Alphaproteobacteria; order Sphingomonadales; family Sphingomonadaceae; genus Sphingopyxis. The sequence continues at coordinate 4,010 of JAFAED010000076.1, forward strand.
TCGTCCGGCGGCCCCGCGGTCAGGATCACCCGGTCGGTCTGGATGCTCTTGTGCTGGCCGCGCGCAAGGGTCGCCTTGACCTCACCCTGCTCGTCGACGAGCGTCCGGCGGAGACCGAACCCTGCGGCGCCGCCTTGGCGATAGCCTTTCTCGATCAGCCGTCCCTGCCCTGCGAATACCTTGGCCGAGAGCTCGCGACTATATTCCCCCGCCATCGCGCGCTTGACGCCCTTGACGATCGTCGAGACGGGGCTCCCGTCATTGTCGAACTGCTCGGCGCAATATTCGACGGCTATCCCCGCCCGCTTGCAGATATATTCGTAATAAGCGCTTTCGTCGGCATCCTGGAACCGGCCCCAGCGGCTGACGTCGTAGACGAGCACTATCGAGAAATCGGTGCGCCCCGCCTCGACGTCGAGAATGAGCTGCTTCAAGGCATCGCGCCCGTCGATGCTGAGCCCGCTCTTGCCGGCGTCGGCATAGGTGCGGACGATGTCGATCCCGCGCGCGGCGGCATACTGGCGTATCGCGTCGGCCTGGTTCTCGGTCGAATAGCGCTGGTGATCGGTCGACATGCGGACATATTCCGCAGCCCGAACCGGCGGCGCGGCGACCGGGCGATTGTCTTGGGTCTGGCTCGGCCATGTCGGCACGTCTACCGCCTTCCGCTGCTGAGCAGAGCGAACTCGAGAAGACCGGCGCCACCTGCGCGCTCGCCCGAGTCGGGGTCGAAATCCGACCGCGAATATAGTCTGCGAGGAGAGGTAAGATGTTACCGAAAACGGGCAGGAGATTGCCCCCGCGCCAAGCCGATATCGGCTTTGCCGAGCTGGTCTCGGCCGCATTGATCGACGAGCTCGGCAAAACGCACCGCGCGGTGAAGACGGTGATGCGTTGGACGGGAGCGAGCGAGCGCTGCGTCAAGCATTGGCTGGCCGGAACGCATTCACCCTCGGGATCGCATCTCTTGGCGCTGATGCGGCATTCCGACGAGCTGCTGCGGCATCTTCTCATTGCGGCAGGGCGCCGCGACGCCGCGGTCGGCGTCGAGCTCGTCCTGCTACGCCTCAAGCTGCTCGAACTGCTTGCCCTGATGGACGAGGTGTTGGCGGCGGGAAGCGACAGCGCCCCGCGCCGCTAGCCAAGTCTTATTCGCCCGGGAGCGTGCCGCTCGACGAATAGTCCTTGAACTTGTCGGTGAAGTTCGCGTGGTAATCGTCGACCTGCATGTCGGCATTTTCGGCGGCGTCGGCCGCCGAGTCCCCGCCGGCCCGGTTGGATGCGGTCACCGCCCCCTTGAAGGCTTCGCGCTCGGTTTCGCACGCGGACTTGATCGACAGTTCGAACTCGGCATCGCCGACCTTCGCTTCGAGCTGCTTCTTCATATGCTCGCGAAGGCACTTGGTGAAAGCGGCGCGCGTCGTGTCGACATTGCCCGCCGGTGCGGGCGCCATGGCGGCCATGAGAATTGAAGCGATCAGCATCCTGCGACTCCCCGTTAGCAGATGATATTATCGAGCGAAGTTAACCGAGAGCGACTGGAATTGGGAGAGGATTTTCAATGCCGGTTGGCAAGGCGATCGATGCAGAACGGGATTTTATGCAACCATCGCGCTCGCCGTGCGATGCTCGATTAAAGGGTCAAAATATTCGCTGGATTCGCCGCCAGCCACGCGCGCTGGCGCGCGAGGGCGCTCGGTTCCGGGCCCCTCCCTTTCGGGACCGGGCCGGGCGCCTATCCTATTTTGCCCAGCGACGACAAAATAGGCTTTCCTAATAAATGTGCCGACGCCATGCCGTCTGCATGACTCTCGACCCAAGATGGAAACGCCGGGCCATCGCCATCGAATATTGGATTGCCTCCATTATCGTTGGCGGCGCTTTCGTTGTCGGCGCTTGGACGGCCCTGCGCTATTATCTCGCGCAGCCCTGAGGCGCCTCGCACCGCTCGGACTCCGGGATCTCCGGCGCGCCTAGGCGGCCACGCCGGCTGCGGTCGAAGCGCTTGGGCGCCGGGGTAGCGACGAATTCCGCAAGGCGCGCCGGGTCGAAGGCTTGGTGCAGCCAATTGTTGAACGCATCGGCCGACGGCCCCCGAGGAATAGCCGCCGGCGCTCCTGCCATCCAGCGCTCGGCCGCGCCGCGGAGGTCGATCGCCCCATCAC
>JAFAED010000098.1 GCA_023424275.1 Pseudomonadota bacterium
CGGGCAAGCTGATGGTCGGCGTCGCGCAGCGCCAGCGCAAGGGCCACTGGGACACCACCCCCGCCAACGCATGGGGCGCGGTCACCGTCCGCCGCTTCGCCGAGCTGTATCCGGCAAGCGCGATCACGGGCGTCACCAACATCAGCCTCGCGGGCGCCACCGCCTCGCAAAGCTGGCCGCTTCCGGCCGAGGCGCCCTCGCCGCTGCGCGTCGCGCTCAACGCCGCGACGATGAGCCTGAGCCACGAAGGCACGGGCACCCCTTGGGCGACCGTCAGCGTCAAGGCGGCGGTGCCATTGAAGGAACCGCTTAACGCCGGCTACCGGATCAAGCGCTCGGTCAGCATCGTCAAGGCGGCGAACAAGGACCGGCTGACGCGCGGCGATGTGATCAAGGTGCGGATCGAGGTCGTCGCGGCGGCGGGCCGGACGTGGGTCGTCATCAACGATCCGATCGCGCCGGGCGCGACGATCGTCGGCAACCTCGGCGGCCAGTCCGAAATGCTCGCCGAACAGGCGGGCGGATCGGGCGCGCAGCCAAGCTATGTCGAACGCGGCAAGGACAGCTGGCGCGGCTATTTCGGCTGGATGCCCGCGGGCACCCACGCGGTCGAATATGTCGTTCGCTTGAACGGTTCGGGCCGCTTCACCCTGCCGCCGACGCGCGTCGAGGCGATGTATTCGCCGGCGATCCGCGGCCAGTGGCCGAACGCGCCGATGACGATCGCGAGCGTGGGGCAGTGATCGGACGGCGCACCAACAAGGTCCTCCCTGTCGCGCAGCGATGGGGAGGTGGCAGCGCGCAGCGCTGACGGAGGGGCTTTTGGCGCGCGGTTACAGCCCCTCCACCATCCTTCGGATGGTCCCCCTCCCCATGCCTGCGGCACGGGGAGGATCTTGCAGGCCTTTCGTTCGATGATGCCCCGCAAACGCCGCTGGTTCGATGCGCTGGCGTGGACCGCCCTCGCCCTGCTCGTCCTCGTCACCGTCGCGCATCTTTTCACCCGCCCGCCCGCGATGCCGGAATATGCGAAGGTGCGCGCCGGCTGGAAATCCAGCGAGGCCTGGCTCTACGACCGCGACGGCCAATTGCTCGACAGCGAGCGGGTCAATTTCGAGCGCCGCCGCCTCGCCTGGGTGCCGCTGGACGACATCAGCCCCGCCGTCCGCGACGCCGTCGTCCGGAACGAGGACCGCCGCTTCTGGTCGCATGGCGGGGTCGACTGGCTCGCGATCGCGAGCGCGGCGCGTACCCGCCTCTCATTAGGCGGAACCGGCGGGCGCTCACGCGGCGCCTCGACGTTGCCGATGCAGCTTGCCGCCTTTCTCGACCCCACGCTTGCGCAGCCAGGCCAGCGCGACTGGCGCAAGAAGATCCGCCAGATGCGCGCGGCACAGGCGCTCGCCGCCGACTGGTCGCACGAGGAAATGCTCGAGGCCTATTTCAACCTCGTGCCCTTACGCGGCGAGGCGCAAGGGATCGGCGCGGGTGCGCAAAGCCTGTTCGGCAAGACGCCCGCCGAGCTGAACCGCACCGATGCCGCGCTGTTCGCGGGCCTTCTCCCCAATCCCTCCGCAAGTGCCGAAGCGCTCGGCCGCCGCGCGTGCCGCATCGTCCGGACGGACGGAGGCGGGGCAAAGGATTGTTCGGCGATCCGCGCCGCCGCCGCGACGATCGTATCGGGCGAGCAGGCCGCGCGCGTCGACCCCGGGCTCGCGCCGCATCTGGCGGTCCGTCTGCTCGACCAGCCCGGCAAGCGCGTCACGACCACGATCGACCGCCGTATCCAGACCGCCGCGATCGTCGCGCTGCGCCGCCAGCTCGCGGGCCTCGGGTCCGATCGGGTGCGCGACGGCGCGGTCGTCGTGCTCGACAATGCCACCGGCGAGGTGCTCGCCTATGTCGGCGGCGTCGGGCTCAAATCGACCGCATCGCAAGTCGACGGCGCCAATGCACGGCGGCAGGCGGGCTCGACGCTCAAGCCGCATCTCTATGCGCAGGTCATCGAACATGGCTGGCTCACCGCCGCCTCGATCCTCGACGACAGCCCGGTCCAGCTCGACACCGCCTCGGGCCTCTATGTCCCAAAAAATTACGACCACAGCTTCAAGGGGCCGGTCAGCGTGCGCCACGCACTCGCCAGCTCGCTGAACGTCCCCGCGGTCCGCGCGCTCGTCATCGACGACGTCCAGCAGTTCCGCGACCGTCTCTGGGCATTGGGCTATAACGGTCTTGTCGAGGACGGCGAATTTTATGGTTTCAGCCTCGCGCTCGGATCGGCCGAAGTTTCGCTCGTCGAGCAAGCCAACGCCTTCAGAACATTAGCGAATATGGGCAAGTGGACGCCCATCACCTATCATGCCAAGCGGCATCTCCATCGATATCCGTTGCGGCAGATCGTCAGCCCCGCCGCCGCCTTCATCGTCGGCGATATCCTTGCCGACGCCTCGGCCCGCACCGACGCCTTCGGTTCCGACAGTGCGCTCCGCCTCCCCTTCTGGGCCGCCGCTAAGACCGGCACCTCGAAAGGCATGCGCGACAATTGGTGCATCGGCTGGTCCGACCGCTTCACCGTCGCCGTCTGGGTCGGCAATCTCGAGGGCGATTCGATGCGCGCCGTCTCGGGCACGTCGGGCGCCGCGCCGGTCTGGCGCGACGTGATGCTCGCGCTCCACGCCGGCAATCCCGGCAAGCCGCCCGCCATGCCAGAAGGTGTCGAGGCGCGCCAAATCGCGCTCCCCGGCACCCGCGAACCCCCGCGCCGCGAATATTTCCTGACCGGCACCGCGCAGACCGAAATGGCGGCCGCGCCGCAGGCCGCCCGCCGCCCGCGCATTACCAGCCCGGTCAGCGGCAGCGTCTATGCGCTCGACCCCGACATTCCGATCGACCGGCAAAGGCTTGCCGTCACCGTCAGCGGTTCGGTGACGGGATACCGCCTGATCCTCGACAAAAAGCCGCTCGGCGACGCCGATGCCGGCCAGCAGATATTGCCCCGCCCGGGCAGCCATATGC
>JAFAED010000188.1 GCA_023424275.1 Pseudomonadota bacterium
GGGGCAACATAGGTCGCGAGCAGCTTGAACTGGACGTCGCCCGCCTTGGCAAAGGCCTGGCCGGGAAGCGCGAGCGCGGCGGCGAGCGCGATGAGCGGGAGTGTTTTGGTCGTCATGGATGATCCTCCTGTTTGGACGGCGCATCCCTGCGTCGGGTCCGGCAGCCGCGCATTGATGCGGCGCAACAAGTTCGTTGATCCCGATCAATGTTTTGGCCCGAGCCCGCGTCCATGGCTGCGGTGAAGCGCGCGGCAGCAAAGTCGCGCCAAGCAGGGACAGAGATATGGACGGTCTGGTAACGAGGGCGGGGGGCTGGTTGGGATTGACCCTGCTTGCCTTGGTGGCGGCGGCGCTGGCGGTCGATGCGCCGTTTGCGGTGCATATGGTGATCGTCGCGCTCGCGTGCTTCGCGATGCTTTGGGCCACCGTCACGCGCGCCGACTATGGCGCGATTGCGCGCGGGATTTTGAAGATGCCCGCCGATCAGGGCGTCTATGACGACGATCCCATACGCTGGGGCGTCGTCGCGACGCTCTTCTGGGGGATCGCGGGGATGGCGGCGGGGCTGTTCATCGCGCTCCAGCTCGCCTTCCCGGCGCTCAACCTTAATCTGGAATATACGACCTTCGGGCGCCTGCGGCCGCTGCACACCTCGGCGGTGATCTTTGCCTTTGGCGGCAACGCGCTGATCGCGACGAGCTATTATGTCGTGCAGCGCACTTGCCGCGCGCGGCTCGCCTTCCCGACGCTCGCGCGTTTCGTTTTCTGGGGGTACCAGCTCTTCATCGTGCTCGCCGCGACCGGCTATCTGATGGGCGTCACCGCGGCCAAGGAATATGCCGAGCCCGAATGGTATGTCGACCTGTGGCTGACGATCGTCTGGGTGGCCTATCTGGTGGTCTTCGTCGGCACGATCGTGAAGCGCCGCGAGCCGCATATCTATGTCGCCAACTGGTTCTACCTCAGCTTCATCGTCACCATCGCGATGCTCCACATCGTCAACAATCTGTCGATGCCCGCCAGCATTTTCGGGTCGAAGAGCTATGCCGCCTTTGCCGGGGTGCAGGATGCGCTGACGCAATGGTGGTACGGGCATAATGCGGTCGGCTTCTTCCTGACCGCGGGCTTCCTCGCGATGATGTATTATTTCGTGCCGAAGCAGGCGGAGCGGCCGGTGTACAGCTATCGCCTGTCGATCATCCACTTCTGGTCGCTGATCTTCCTCTACATCTGGGCGGGGCCGCATCACCTTCATTACACGGCGCTGCCCGACTGGGCGCAGACGCTGGGCATGGTCTTTTCGGTGATCCTGTGGATGCCGAGCTGGGGCGGCATGATCAACGGGCTGATGACGCTCAACGGCGCGTGGGACAAGATCCGCACCGACCCGATCATCCGCATGATGGTGATGGCGCTCGCCTTCTACGGCATGAGCACCTTCGAAGGCCCGATGATGTCGATCAAATGGGTCAACTCCATGTCGCATTACACCGACTGGACGATCGGCCATGTGCACAGCGGCGCGCTCGGCTGGAACGGCATGATCACCTTCGCCTGCGTCTATTATCTCGTGCCGCGCCTGTGGGGCCGCGAGCGGCTCTACAGCCTGCGCATGGTCAACTGGCACTTCTGGCTCGCGACCGTCGGGATCGTTTTCTACGCCGCGTCGATGTGGGTCGCCGGCATCATGCAGGGGCTGATGTGGCGCGAATATGGAGCCGACGGCTACCTCGTCTACAGCTTCGTCGAAAGCGTCGCGGCGATGCACCCGATGTATCTGATCCGCGCCGCGGGCGGGGCGATGTACCTCGCGGGCTTCCTGATCATGGTCTTCAACGTCTGGGCGACGCTCGGCGGCAGGGTCCGCACCGAAAAGCCGATGACCGAAACCGCGTACAACGCTGCGGCGGACCGTCCGCTCGCTCCCGTCCCCGCCGAATAAGGAGCCCGGATCATGGCCACCAAACCCGCCAAAAAGGGCTTCAGTCACAAGAAGATCGAGCGCAACGTGACCTTGCTCGGCGCGCTCGCGCTGCTCACGGTCACCATCGGCGGTATCGTCGAGATCGCGCCGCTCTTCTGGATCGACAACACGGTCGAGAAGGTCGAGGGGATGCGCCCCTATACCCCGCTCGAACTCGCCGGGCGCAACATCTATATGCGCGAGGGCTGCTATACCTGCCACAGCCGGATGATCCGTCCGTTCCGCGACGAGGTCGAACGCTATGGCCATTACAGCCTCGCCGCCGAGAGCATGTACGATCACCCGTTCCAATGGGGGTCGAAACGCACCGGGCCCGACCTTGCGCGCGTCGGCGGCCGTTATTCGGACGAATGGCACAAGGCGCATCTAATCGATCCACGTAGCGTCGTGCCCGAATCGATCATGCCGCCCTACGCCTTCCTGGCCGACCGCGACCTCGAAACCGGCGACATGGCGAACGACCTGACCGCGCTCTATCGCGTCGGCGTGCCTTATACGAAGGCCGACATCGCAAAGGCGAACGAGGACATCAAGGCGCAGGCCGATCCCGACGCCGGCGCGGGCGACCTGCAGAAACGCTACCCGAAAGCGCAGGTCCGCGACTTCGACGGCGACCCCGCGCGGGTGACCGAGATGGATGCGCTGATCGCCTATCTCCAGATGCTCGGCACGCTGGTCGATGTCGACAAGGCGGCGCCGCAGGAACGCCCCGGCGAAACGGAGGCGGCGCGATGAGCTACGACGCGCTTCGCCATTTCGCCGACAGTTGGGGGCTGCTCGCCATGACCCTGCTGTTCCTCACCCTCATCGCCTGGCCCTTCCGGCCGAGCGCGCGCGCCCGCAACGAAGAGGCCGCGAACATGATCTTCAAGGACGACGAGCATGGCTGACCTGAAACAGCGCATCGACGAAGCGACTGGCACGAGCACGGTCGGTCACGAGTGGGACGGGATCGAGGAACTCGACACCCCGATGCCGCGCTGGTGGCTCTGGACCTTCTACGCCACGATCGTCTGGGGGCTTGCCTATGTCGTCCTCTATCCGGCGTGGCCGATGGTCGACAGCGCGACCAAGGGCGTGCTCGGCTGGTCGAGCCGCGGCGACCTTGCAAAGGAAATGGCGGCCGACGCCAGGCGCCGCGCGCCGACGGTCAACGCGATCGCGGCAACCGCGATTACCGATCTGCCAGCGAAGCCCGAACTGATGCAGGCGGCGGTGCAGGGCGGCGGCGCGGCGTTCCGTGTGCATTGCGTCCAGTGCCATGGGGCCGGAGGGGCAGGGGTGAAGAAGCTTTATCCCAGCCTGACCGACGACGACTGGTTATGGGGTGGCGATCTGGCGGCCATCGAATATACGGTGACGCACGGCATCCGGAACCCCGATCACAAGGCGACACGCACCAGCCTGATGCCGGCTTTCGGACGCGACGGCATTCTCGACGCGGCGCAGATCGGCGACGTCGTCAGCTTCGCCCGCACGGTCAGCCGTCAGGAAAAGCCGAGCGCGTCGTCGTCGCGCGGCGCGGCGGTGTTCGCGGACAATTGTGCGGTCTGCCACGGCGCTGGCGGCGAAGGTGGGCGGCAGGTCGGCGCACCGAAGCTGACCGACGCGATCTGGCTCTATGGCGGCGATCGCGACAGCCTGACCGCGACGATCAACCAGCCGCGCAACGGCGTGATGCCGCGCTGGGGTGGCCGGCTCGATCCGGTGACGATCAAGATGCTGTCAGCCTATGTCTATTCGCTGGGCGGCGGAGAAAAGGGGCTCGCGCCTGTCGCCGCAGGGAGGGGAGCCGATGGCAAGCCCTGAAGACCTCTCCGGCCAGCCGGCACCGCTCTATGAAGCGCGGAAGGGCGTTTACCCGAAGGCGGTGAACGGTCCTTTCCGCCGCTTCAAATGGGCGATCATGGCGGTGACGCTGGCGATCTATTACGGCACGCCGTGGATACGCTGGGACCGCGGCCCTTATGCGCCTGATCAGGCGGTGCTCGTCGATCTGGCGAACCGGCGCTTCTACATGTTCCAGATCGAGATATGGCCGCACGAATTCTATTATGTCGCGGGCCTGCTGATCATGGCGGGGATCGGGCTGTTCCTCGTGACCAGCGCGGTGGGGCGCGCCTGGTGCGGCTATGCCTGTCCGCAGACGGTGTGGACCGACCTGTTCCAGCATGTCGACCGGCTGATCGACGGCGATCGCAATGCGCAGGTCCGGTTGGCCAACGGTCCGTGTACATTCGAAAAGACTTTAAAGCGTGGCGCCAAATATCTGATCTATCTCGCTATCGCCTTCTGGACCGGCGGCGCGTGGATCATGTATTTTGCCGACGCGCCGACGCTCACGGTGGATTTCTGGACCGGGCAGGCGGCACCCGTCGCCTATGGCACCGTCGCCGTCCTCACCGCGACGACCTTCATCCTTGGCGGTTTCCCGCGCGAACAGGTGTGCGTCTATATGTGCCCCTGGCCGCGCATCCAGACCGCGATGATGGACGAAAAATCGCTGCTGGTAACCTATAAGGACTGGCGCGGCGAACCGCGCGGCAGCGTCAAGAAGGCACAGGCGCATCCGGGCGCGTTCGGTGACTGCATCGACTGCAACCAATGCGTCGCGGTGTGCCCGACCGGGATCGACATCCGCGAAGGGCCGCAGATCGGCTGTATCACCTGCGCGCTGTGCATCGACGCCTGCGACGGCGTGATGAAACAGGTCGGGCGCCCGCGCGGGCTGATCGACTATTGCACGCTCGACGATTCGGCGACCGAAAAGTTTGGGGGCACCGGACAGCCCATCCGCAAGACGCTGACCCGTCCGCGCACGCTGATCTATTTCGGCGTCTGGACCGCGATCGGTGCGGCGATGCTCTTCTCGCTCGGCCAGCGTACACGGCTCGACATTGCCGTCCAGCATGAGCGCAGCCCGCTCTATGTTCAGCTTTCCGACGGCCAGATCCGCAACAATTACACGCTGAAGCTGCGCAACATGGAAACGCGCCCGCGCCGGGTCGCGGTGAGTGTGAGCGGCCTCGCCGGTGCGGTGTTGTGGACCGACGCCGGCTCGCGCGAAAATGCCGGGCAGCGCGTCGAACTGGCGCTGCCCGCCGACAGCGTCACGAGCATCAAACTCTTCATCGCGGCGCCCGGCAGCGGTCCGGCGCGGCAGGATTTCACGATCGGCACGCGCGGGCTCGACGGCGATCCGCGCGGCGACAGCGACACCATCCAGTTCGATCGGCCGGAGACAGGACAATGACCGACACACGCAAACCGAAGACCTTCACCGGCTGGCACATGACCGCGATTCTCGTCGCCTTTTTCGCGGTGGTGATGGCCGTCAATTTCGCCATGGCGCGCTTCGCCATGTCGACCTTTGGCGGGAAGGTGGTCGAGAACAGCTATGTCGCGAGCCAGCATTATAATGAATGGCTGAAACGCGCCGATGCACAGGCGCGGCTGGGCTGGGACAAGAGCGTCACGCTCGATACGGATCGGCACGTCGTGCTGACGATCCGCAAGGACGGTCGCTTGCTCGACGGCATTCGGGCCTCCGCGACGATCAATCACCCCGTTGGGCGCACCGCGCCCGCCGCGCTCCGTTTCGAGCCGACGGCGGGCGGCGCGCTGCGCTCGGTCGAGCCGCTGGTGTTGGGGCGTTGGCGGCTCGACCTTATCGTCCGCCGCGGCGCGGACGAGGCCCGCTACCGCGAGGAAGTTCAATGACCGCCACTGCCCTTGTCGAACGCGACTTCGCGGTGCCCGACATCCGCTGCGCCGGCTGCATCGCCAAGCTGGAACAGGGGCTGGTGCGCGACAGGCGCATCGCCGCCGCGCGCGTCAATTTCACCGAAAAGCGCGTGCACCTGTCCTACACCTCCGACACCGACATGCCCGACCTGATCGGTGCCTTTTCGAGCCTGGGGTTCGAAGCGCATCCGATCGGGACCGGCCCCGACGAAGCCGATGCCGAAGCCGAATCCAGCCGCGAATTGCTGCGCGCTGTGGCGGTGTCGGGCTTCGCGATGATGAACATCATGCTGCTGTCGGTGTCGGTCTGGTCGGGCGCGGCGGGCGCGACGCGCGACCTGTTCCACTGGCTGTCGGCGGCGATCGCGCTGCCGACTGTCGCTTATGCCGGACGCCCCTTTTTCCGCTCGGCGTGGCGGGCGCTCCGCCACGGTCGTACCAATATGGACGTGCCGATCAGCATCGGCGTCGCGCTCGTCTGCGCGATCAGCCTGTACGAGACGGCGACCAGCGGCCCGCACGCCTATTTCGACGGTGCGGCAATGCTGCTCTTCTTCCTGCTGTGCGGCCGCTGGCTCGACAGCGTGATGCGCGATCGCGCGCGCGGCGGGGTGACGGCGCTGCTGCGCAACATGGGAACCGGCGCGCTGGTGCTCGGCGACGATGGCCGCAGCCGCTGGGTCGATACGACCGCGCTGGAACCCGAAATGGTGATGCTCGTCGCGGCGGGCGAACGGCTTTCCGCCGACGGTGTCGTCGTCGGCGGTGCAAGCCAGCTCGACCTGTCGCTGCTCACCGGCGAAAGCGCACCGCAATCGGTCCGCCCCGACGACAGGGTGCATGCCGGCACCTTGAATCTCGACGCGCCGATCCGCGTGCGCGTGACGGCGGCCGGCGCCGACACCGCCATCGCCGATATCGCGCGACTGATGGGCGAGGCGGCGCAAGGCAAGTCGCGCTATGTTCGCATCGCCGACCGTGCCGCGCGGCTTTACGCGCCGGCGGTGCACTGCCTTGCGCTGATGGCATTTGCGGGGTGGATGGTCGCGGGCGCGGGTTGGCATCACAGCCTGCTGATCGCGGCGGCCGTGCTGATTATCACCTGTCCCTGCGCGCTCGGTTTGGCGGTTCCTGCGGCACAGATCGTCGCGGCGGGCGAACTGATGCGCGCGGGCGTGCTGATCAAGGACGGATCGGCGCTTGAGCGGCTCGCCGAGGTCGATCGCGCGCTTGTCGACAAGACGGGCACGCTGACGTTTGGACGTCCCGAGGCAATCGGCCTCGAACGTCTCGATATCGGCGTAAAGTCGTTGATCCTCGCGCTGTCGCAGGCGAGCCGTCATCCGCTCAGCGAAGCTTTGACGCGGGGGTTGCAGGCGTTCGACGTCCGGCCCGCCGAAATGACGTCTATCCGCGAAACGCCCGGTTTCGGTATCGAGGCGTTTTGGGGCGATCGCGTCGTGAAGCTTGGGCGGCCGCAAGATGCGGACCTCGGCGACGCGCTCGCGACCGAGCTGTCGGTCGACGGCAAGGCGGTCGCGACGATCCGCTTTGCCGACCGGCTGCGGCCCGATGCTGCCGAGGCGATCGGCGCGCTGGCAGGGCAGGGCATCGAAGCGATGATCCTGTCGGGTGACCGCGCCGAGGCCGTCGCGCCGGTTGCGCGCCAGCTCGGCCTGACGGCGCAGACGGGGATGAGCCCGCAGGACAAGCTGGAGGCGATCGAACGCCAAGTCGCGCTCGGCCGCAAGGTGCTGATGATCGGCGACGGCCTGAACGATGGGCCGGCGCTTGCCGCAGGTCATGCCTCGATGGCGCCGGGATCGGCGAGCGACGTCGGCAAGAACGCCGCCGACTGTATCTTCCTCGGCGACCGGATGATGCCCGTGGCGCAGGCCGTGCGCATGGCGAGGCGGACGCAGGCGATCGTGCGGCAGAATTTTATTCTCGCGATCGGCTATAATGTCATCGCGGTACCGCTCGCATTCCTTGGCTTCGTGACGCCGCTCGTCGCCGCGATCGCAATGTCGGGTTCGTCACTCATCGTCGTCGGCAATGCCCTTCGTCTCAAAAGGGCGATCCGGTGAACGGGCTGGTCTTCCTCATCCCGATTGCGCTCGGGCTCGGGCTGCTCGGGCTCGCCGCTTTCTTCTGGTCGCTCCGCAAAGGGCAGTTCGACGATCTCGACGGCGCAGCGCTCCGGATCTTCGTCGAGGATGAGGAGGAGGCGGCATGACGGCGCGCCGCGTCTTTCTCGCTGTGGGCGCTTTGGCGCTCATGCAGCCGCCGGTCGCTGCCGATGCGCGTATCCTGTTCGTGCCGTCGTGCGGCGGCGTGGGCCATCGGATGATGGTGCCCGGTGATCCTGTCGATCCAGACCAGCGCCGCGACTGCGCCAAGGCATGCCACGCCGTCACCGACCGGCGAGGAAAATCGGGCGGCGACAAAAAGCGATGTTGCTGACCGCCAATGTTGATCCCGGTCAATGTTCGGGCGGGGGCGCCGGCCTAGAAGGCGCGCATGTGGTCCTATCATCCCGATCTGCTCGCCAAGCCGGTGCCGCGTTACACCAGCTATCCCACCGCGATGGAATTTACCGATGCTGTCGGCGCCGACGATTATGGCCGCGCGCTCGACGCGATCGAGGCGGCGACGCCGATCTCGCTCTATGTCCATGTCCCCTTTTGCGAGCAGATTTGCTGGTATTGCGGGTGCAACACGGGCGCGGCGGGCCGCAAGCAAAGATTGGCGGACTATCTTGTCGCGCTGCGCGCCGAAATTGCGCTCGTCGCAAAGCGGCTCGGCGGGCGCGGGCGGGTGCAGCGCATCGCCTTTGGCGGCGGCAGCCCGAATGCGATCGCGCCCGTCGAACTGGTGCGGCTGCTCGACCGCATCCTCACCGTTTTCGACGCGCATCGTCCCGAGGTGTCGATCGAACTCGACCCGCGCGGCTTTTCTGCCGAATGGGCCCTGGTG
>JAFAED010000262.1 GCA_023424275.1 Pseudomonadota bacterium
CCCCACGGCTTCGCCGCAGGGAGGATCAAGATCGATTCAAATCGGCACAAAAGTTACCGGGCGATTCACAAAATTTTCCCGTTGATTCAGAACGGGACGTTTAAAAATGGTAAATGGACTTTGCACCATTGACGCTGCACGGCATAGTTGGTGCAAGTAGCGCGTCGGACCCGCGTCGGGGGGCTCCGCATTCGCCAGTCCGGAGGTCTTTTCCGCGTGTCCGCACCGTTCCGTTTTCCGCGCTTTTTCGTGACGAGTCCGGCGCCTTGTCCCTATCTTGCGGGCAAGACCGAGCGGAAGGTTTTTACCGAACTCAGCGGTAACACCGCGAACGAACTCAACGACGCGCTCGGCCGCATCGGTTTCCGCCGCAGCCAGTCGGTCGCCTATCGCCCGAGTTGCGCCGATTGTTCGGCGTGCGTGTCGGTGCGCGTCTGCGCGGCCGAATTCACGCCGAGCAATTCGCAGAAGCGCAACCTCCGCCGTAACGGCGATCTCGTTGCGACCGCGTGCAAACCATGGGCGACCGAAGAGCAATATGCGCTGCTGCGCGCCTATCTCGGCTCGCGGCACCCCGACGGCGGCATGGCCGACATGGACGATCAGGATTTCGCCGACATGGTCGAACAGACCCCGGTCGACAGCTATATGATCGAATATCGCGAGCCGACCGCCGACGGCAGCAAGGGGCGCCTCGTCGGCTGCTGCCTGACCGACCGGCAGGGCGATGGGCTGTCGATGATCTACAGCTTCTTCGATGCTAACCATCCGATGCGCGAAGGGCTCGGCACCTATATCATCGCCGATCATGTCCAGCGCGCGGCGCGTGCCGGCCTGCCCTATGTCTATCTCGGCTATTGGATCGAGGGATCGGCGCGCATGGCGTACAAGGCGCGCTTCCGCCCGCTCGAAAAGCTTGGCCCCGATGGCTGGTCCCGCTTCGAGCCCGGTACGGCTCAGCGTATTTCCGAGATGTTCGAACTGGCGTGATCGATGCCGACTTTGGGGTGGGAAGCGGACGTTGCACCCTCTCACTTCCGTCATCCCGGACTTGATCCGGGATCCCGCCTTTCTTCTGGCTGACGGTGAAAGGAAAGGCAGGCCCGGGTCAAGCCCCGGGGTGACGATGATGGAGAGGCAGCTTTCGGTCGCAACCAGCCATTCCATCATGCTCCTTGCAGCGCCTAGTTGCGAACGTCTCGCAGCTGCGCCTCTCCGGTTGACCTTTTCCCGCTATCAAGGGCATAGCTCGGTGCCGAGGACAGAATAGTCCGGGTCGCATCCATGGTTATGTCGCTTAGGGGTAGGCGATAGGGGGGATTGGGATGCCCGTGCATGCGTTCGCCAGTATCTTGATCGCGTGTCTTCGCCATGGCTGCGGAGATGCGGCCGCATGAGCGAGCCGGTCTCCTCCGATCGCGTAAAAGTCGCGATCATCGGATCGGGTCCTGCGGGGCTGAGCGCGGCGTCGCGCGCGGGGCAACTGGGGCTCAGCCATGTCCTGCTCGAAAAGACCGACCACCTCTCCGACACCATCTTCAAATATCAGAAGGGCAAGCGCGTTCTCGCGACGCCCGAACGGCTCGACCTCAGGTCCGACTGCCGTTTTGCCGAAGGCGCGCGCGAATATATCCTCGGCAATTGGGACGAGGATGCGGCGAACAACAAGGTAAATGTCGTCAAGCATGCCGACGTCACCGAGGTGACGGGCGCGAAGGGCGCCTTCGCGATCAAGACCGCGAAGGGCGACGTCTTTCATGCCGAGAATATCGTGCTGGCGATCGGCACGCAGGGCAATCCGAACCGGATGCGCTGCGAGGGCGCCGACATGCCGCACATCATCTATCAGGTCGACGATCCCGAGGATTTCAAGGACAAGCATATCACCGTCGTCGGATCGGGCGACGCGGGGATCGAAAATGCGCTCGGCGTCGCTGAGGAAGCGCTGGAAAACACCGTCACCATTTTGAACCGTTCGAAGGATTTCGCGCGCGCCAAGGCCAAGAATGTCTCCGACATGATGGAGGCGGGCGAAAATGGCCTGATGAGCATCCGCACCGAGACGCAGCCGAAAAAGGTCGAGCCCGGCTGGTTGACGCTCGAAACCCCCGACGGCGATGAGAAGATCGCGTGCGACGTTATCGTCGCGCGGCTGGGATCGGTCGCGCCGCGCGGTTTCGTCGAATCGATGGGGATCGAGTTCACCGGCCCCGACCGCGAGGCCTTTCCCAAGCTGTCGCCGACCTTTGAATCGACCGTTCCCGGTATCTTCGTGATCGGCGCGCTCGCGGGTTATCCGCTGATCAAACATTGCATGAATCAGGGCTATGACGTCGTCGAGTTCATCAATGGCAACAGCAGTCTGACCCCGGCAGACGAGAAGGATCTGGCGGCGATCTTCGCCGACCTGCCCGAAAAGAAGTCGGTCAGCGAATGGCTCGAATATCTGCGCACCCGCGTTAGCATCTTCGCCGATGTGTCGCCGCTGCAGATGCGCGAATTCATGCTCGATTCGAAGGTCGCCTATTATCGCAAGGGCGACGTCGTGTTCGAAAAGGGCGAGCCCGGATCGTCGCTGTTTGCGATCGCCGACGGGTTTGCCGAGGTCGAGGTGGGCCCCGATTTCACCGTGCCGATCGAACAGGGATCGATCTTTGGCGAGGTCGGCCTGATTTCGGGCCGCAAGCGCGGTGCGACGATCCGCGCGGGCGCCGACGGGATTTTTGTCGAGGTGTCGCGTACCGCGGCACTCAAGCTGATGGCGTCGGTTCCCGGCGCGAAGCGCGCGATCAACCGCATCTCGCTCGAACGCCAGTTGCTCCAGATTTTCAAGGGCGGGCTGACGGTCGACGACCTCGGCCCCGTCGTCGACACCGCCGAGGTCGAGCGCGTGCCCGCGGGCAAGACCGTGCTGACCGAGGGAGAGCAGGGCGACGACGTCTATGTCATCCGCTCGGGATCGATGGTCGTCGAGAAGGATATCGGCGGCAAGCCAATCTTCCTCCGTTATCTGCCCGCCGGCAGCTTCTTTGGCGAAATGGGCGTGCTCAGCGGGCAACCCAGAAATGCGACGGTGAAGGCGGCGGTCGGCAGCGAGGTCATCAAGCTGACCGGTGAAAGTTTCCGCAAGATGCTCGCCGCGCGGCCGCAGGTGCGTGAGGCGACCGAAGCGGCGGTCGCCGAACGCGCGCAGATGAACAGCTTCATCGAATCGCGCAAGGCGACCTATTCGAGCGCGGTCGACCTCTATTCGGACACCGCGAGTTTCATCATGAAGGAGGGGCTGGGCGAGGCGACCGACGCGCTGCTGATCGACGAGAATCTGTGCGTCGGCTGCGACAATTGCGAAAAGGCGTGCGCCGACAGCCATGAAGGCCTGTCGCGGCTCGACCGCGAGGCGGGCAAGACCTTCGCGCACCTCCACGTCCCCACAAGCTGCCGCCATTGCGAGCATCCGCACTGCATGGCCGACTGCCCGCCGAACGTGATCCATCGCGGGCCCGACGGCGAGGTGTTCATGGAGCCCGGCTGCATCGGCTGCGGCAACTGCATGCGCAACTGCCCCTATGGCGTGATCCGCATGGAAGCGGCGCCCCCCGAGAAGCCGAGCCTGCTGCGCTGGCTGCTCACCGGCTTCGGTCCCGGACCGGGCGAACCGTCGCCCAAATGGACGAAAAAGCAATTGGGCGACGAAAAGCCCAAGAAGATCGCGGTCAAATGCGACATGTGCAAAGGCATTTCGGGTGGCCCGGCGTGCGTGCGCGCCTGCCCGACGGGCGCCGCGATCCGCGTCTCGCCCGAAGAGTTCCTGTCGATCGCGCGGCTCGACGAGGACACCGACTGATGGCGAGCCTGTTTCAGCGTCGCCGCAACAAGGCAACACAGGTCGAGCGCGTCCGCGAACGGCGGCATGAGGGTTTCCTGCGTTATGCGGGATTCCGCTGGGCCAAGATTTCGGGCGGGCTCTGCCTGCTCATCATCGTGAGTTACGCGCTGATCGACGTGACGCCGCGGCACAATGGCGGCAGCTGGTACGGCTATACGCTGGGAACGATTGGCGCGGGGCTGATCCTGTGGCTTACCGCATTGGGCTATCGCAAGCGCAAGATGACGAGCGATCATTGGTCGCTGAAGGCATGGACCTCGGCGCATGTCTATCTCGGCCTCAGCCTGATCGTCGTCGGCACCTGGCACACGGGGTTCCAGCTTGGCTGGAACGTCCACACGCTCGCATGGGTGCTGATGATGCTCGTGATCCTGTCGGGGCTTTACGGCGTCATCGTCTATGCGACGCTGCCGCAGGCGCTGTCTAACAACCGCGAGCAGATGACGCAGATGCAGATGCTCGAGGCGATCCGCGCCTTCGACCGGCAATTGCACAGCGCCGCGCAACCGCTGACTCCCGAAGACACCGCACCCGTGCTCGCCGCGCTCGACGAGGACCCGTTCGCGGGCGGGATTGTGGCGCGATTGTCGGGACGCTACCCGAAATGCGCGACCACCGCCGCTCTGCGCACGCTGACGCTGTCGCGCAGTAGCGATACGGAGGCGCGCGAGAAGGTCGTCGGATTGCTCAGGCAGAAGGAGGCGGCGCTGGCGCGGCTTCGCCAGCATCTCCGGATCCGCGGGCTGCTCGAAATCTGGCTCTATGTGCATGTGCCGCTGACCTTTGCGCTGATCGCGGCGCTGTCGGCGCACATCATCAGCGTCTTCTTCTATTGGTGAGGC
Source organism: Pseudomonadota bacterium (assembly GCA_023424275.1). GTDB lineage: Bacteria > Pseudomonadota > Alphaproteobacteria > Sphingomonadales > Sphingomonadaceae > Sphingopyxis. The sequence continues at coordinate 4,729 of JAFAED010000262.1, forward strand.
GGGGACGATGAGCTTCATCCTGCGTCGCATCGCGACGACCAAGACGGGCAAGCAGATCATCCGCGATGCGGCGCTGCCCGGCGACACGATCACGCTGGGCCGCGATGCCGGCAACACGATCCATGTGGCCGACCTTGCGGTGAATCCGCACCATGCGACGATCAGCAGCGGCGACGGGCGCACGGTGCGGGTCGCGGCGAGCGAAGGACTGGGTTTCGACCTCAACGGGCGGACCGAGACGGTTGCCGATATCGACAGTGCCGCAGGCGGCGAACTGCGTTTCGGCGGCCACCGGCTGACGATCGCGCGCGAGGACGAGAAGATCATCCTGCTCGTCGAGCGGATCGACGAACTCTCGCAATCGTCGAAGGATGTCGACGAGGCCAAGGCCTTTTCGCTGCAGGGCGTCATGCTGGGCAAACGCATGGGGGCGTGGGTGTTCGGCGTGCTGATGCTACTCGCCTTCCTGATCGGGCCGATCTGGGCGTGGTACAGCTACAAGAATGTCAACGAGCGGCCCGAAGGTTATCATGCCGACAGCGCTTGGCTCTCGGGACCGCTGTCGAGCGCGCACGCCAGCCTGAAGAACGACTGCCAGTCGTGCCATGTCGAGCCGTTCGTCGCGGTGACCGACAAGGCGTGCGTCGGCTGTCATACCGGGGAGCACAAGGCGATGAGCATGGCGCACGCCAATGCGCCGACCGCGATGCTGCTCGCCGCGCGCCACCCTCCGGGTGTCGGCGAACGCATCCTCGACGGCTTTGCCAAGACCTTCAACAAGCCGCAGGGGCGCTGCGTCGAGTGCCATACCGAGCATGAAGGCGCGGGGCCGATGCCCGCGACGCCGCAGAAATTCTGCGCCGATTGTCATGACGGCATGTCGGCCCGCCTCAAGACGGCGGGGCATCCGACGATGCTCGCCGATGCGGCCGATTTCGGCACGAGCCATCCCGAGTTTCGCCCGCTCGTGCGTCCGGGACCGGGCGGCAAGCTGGTGCGCACGACGCTGGCGAAGGGCGTTGTCGATTATAACGGCCTCAAATTCCCGCACGACGTGCATTTGCAGGCGACGGGCGGGGTGGCGCGCATGGCGGCGAGTTTCCGCGGCCGCTATGATTTCGGCAAGAAGCTCGAGTGTGAAAATTGCCACCGTGTCGAAGCCGACGGCGTGCGCGTGAAGCCGGTCGAGATGGAGCGCGACTGTGCGATGTGCCACAGCCTCGCGTTCGAGACCGTCGGCGGGGTGACGCGGACCTTGCGCCATGGCGAGCCCGATCAGGTCGTCGCCGACCTCACCGCTTACTACCGTTCGGCGCCGCCCGCGCGGCCGCTGCAACTGGGCGGCATGCAGCGACGCCGCCCCGGCGCCTATGCCGAGGGGCAGGTCTATAATATCTATTTCAACGAAGTCGCGACGCGGCCGAGCCGGGCGCAGGACGCGGTGCGCGCGGTCTTTTCAAAGGGCGGCGCCTGTTACGACTGCCACACGATCTTTGCGCCGCAGGCGGGCAACAGCTGGCGCGTCGCGGCGGTGAGCCAGACGCCGCGCTATCTGCAAAAGGGCTGGTTCGACCATGACGCGCACCGCGAGACCGAATGCGCCGACTGCCACACCGCCGCGCCCGCGTCGAAAGCGTCGACCGACCTGCTCGTCCCGGGCCTTCGCCAGTGCCGTGACTGTCATGTCGGCGAGGGCGGCGCGCGTGTCGTGAAGGTCGAAACCGCAACCGAATCGCCCTGCGCGATGTGCCACGAATATCATTCGGACGGCGGCAAGCCGTGGATGCCGCCGCGTGCGCGCAAGAAAAACACCGCCGCAATCACAAATAAACGTCTTGGTGCTAGCCAGGGTGTGAGCATGATCACAGGAACCGGGGGGCGGGGCCTTTACGAAGTGACATGGCGCACACCTTCCTTGCGCGCCGCAGGGCAGGGCGGATAGGCTTTGGGTCGCCGGGGCGAACCGGTAAGGGCCTGAGCCCGTCCATTACGCGCTCGAGGTTTGGCGCGATTTTGTTCGGGGCAAGGAAGCGGGGCGCGGGCATATGAACATATTCCAAGGCTCGCTGACGCAGCCCCGGACAAAATCGGCCAAATCCCGAAGGGACGCCGAAATGGCTTCGGTCTCGCTTCCGCGTGACCTTGCGGGTAGCGGTGCTACCCGCGTCAGCCACGCGAACGCGATACCTTTGCCATTTCGGCGCCTCGAACGTGTAATGGACGGGCTCAGGCCCTCAAGCAGGGGACGGATATGCTGATCGCGCAGATCACAGATATCCATATCGGGTTCGATCCGGACAATCCGGCCGAATATAACCGCAAGCGCCTCGACGAGGTGCTCGACGTGCTGATCGAGGGGCCGAACCGGCCCGACCTGCTGCTCGCCACCGGCGACATCACCGACCGCGGCGACGACGACAGCTACCGCCGCCTGGTCACCGCCTTTTCGCGCTGCCCCTTTCCGGTCTGGCCGAGCGTCGGCAATCATGACCTGCGCGACAATTTCCACGCGCGCTTTCCTGGGTTCGACGACGGCAACGGGTTCGTCCAATACACGATCGAGCTTCCCGAATTGCGGCTGGTGACGGTCGACACGCTGGAGGAAGGGCGCCACGGCGGCGCCTTTTGCGAACAGCGTGCCGCGTGGCTCGATGCCGAGCTGGCGAAGGACAGCACCAAGCCGACCTATATCGTCATGCACCACCCGCCGGTCGAAAGCGGGATCGAGTGGATGAACACCGACCCCGACGAGCCGTGGGTCGCGACCTTCACCGATGTCGTCCGCCGCCATCCGCAGGTTCGCGGCCTGATCTGCGGGCACTTGCATCGCAGCGTCACCGTCGCGTGGGAGGGGCGCACGATCGCGATCTGTTCATCGACCGCACCGCAGGTCTCGCTCGATCTGAGGCCGATCGACGAGGACAAGCCCGACGACCGCCCGATGATCGTCGCCGAGGATCCCGCCTATGCGCTCCACCGCTGGAACGGGCGCGAACTGGTCAGCTTTTACGACCATGCGGGGGCACACACGATGCTCGCCAAATATGACGAGCGATTGCAGCCGCTGGTGCGCGAATTGAAGGCCGAGCGGCCGGGTCAGTAGCCCAGCGAGAGATCGACGCGCGGTTCGACCGCTTCGCCCTTTTGCCAGCGGTCGAGATTTTCAAGGAAGCGTTGCGCCGAACGGACGAACATCTTGTCCTGCGCGCGGCCCGACAGGTGCATCGTGATATGCGCATTGTCGAGGCTCCACAGCGGATCGTCGGCGGGCAGCGGCTCGGGCGTCGTGACGTCGAGGAAGGCCGAGGCGATCTGCTGTTCGTTCAGCGCCGTGACCAGCGCGTCCTGGTCGACGACGCTGCCGCGCGCGATGTTGATGAGCGTCGCGGTCGGCTTCATCGCCGCGAGTTCGACGGCGCCGATCATGCCGTCGGTTTCGGGGGTCGCGGGTACCGCAAGGATCACCCAGTCAAAATCGCCGAGCTGGGCGCGCCACTGGTCGGGGGTGAGCGTGTTCGGACCAGCCGAACGGCGCACGACCGTCACGTCGACGGCAAAGGCCTTCAGCCTTTCCTCGATCAGCTTGCCGATCGCGCCATAGCCGAGGAGCAGCGCTTTCGATCCGAACAGTTCGACCTTGCCCGGCGAATCCATCAGCCATTCGCGGCGTTCCTGCGCGCGCACGACGTCGCGATACCCCTTGGCGACGGTCAGCATGCCCATCACGACATATTCGGCGATGGTGATCGCGTTGATCCCGGCGCCGTTGGTCAGGACGGTGCCGCGCTCGCGCAGCAGGTCGAGCGGCATGCCGTCGACGCCGGCATAGATTGAATTGAGCCATTTGAGCCCGGTCGCTGCGGTGATGATCGCCGCCATGTCGCGCTTGTCGTACATGTCGAACCAGCCGATTTCGGCATGCGGCGCGAGTTCGAGCGCCTCTTCCTTCGATGCAAAGAAGCGCGGTTCGACCCAGTCCGGCAGGCGGTTTTCGACGAGCGGACGGATCAGGCCCGAAAGGACGGTAACGGTCTTGGTCATTCAAAATCCTTCTTGATCCTCCCCATCGACTTGCGATGGGGAGGTGGCATCGCGAAGCGATGACGGAGGGGCTTTGCCGAACGCGCGCAGGCGGCTTTCGACGATATCAATGACAGATTGAGCGACTGTTTCAGCGCTGTCCAGTATGTCGCGTGCAGGGATGCGGAGTGTGTCGATGCCGTTGGCCCGAAGCCACGCATCCCGTCGTTCGTCGCGCGCCGGATTGTCGCCCATGTCGTGCGCCATGCCGTCGATTTCGACCGCGAGATTGGCGCGGGCACAGAAGAAGTCGAGAATGTAAGTACCGGCGGGGTGTTGCTTGCGGAATTTATGGCCGTTCGGTGCGGTTCGGAGGAACTGCCAAAGCATTGCTTCGGGAAGTGAGAGGGTGCGGCGCAAGCTTTTGGCGCGGCGGACTGATCGGGCCGGTTTGTCAGGACGCATCGTCATTGCCCCTCCACCACTCGCTTCGCGAGCGGTCCCCCTCCCCATCGCAAGTCGATGGGGAGGATTGGGTTCTAACGGTCCTTCCCTTTGACTTGCAATGGGGCGGTGGCAGCCCGGAGGGTGGCTACGCCTCCAGGCGCCAGTCCCAGCCGAGCGGATCGCCGTCCATCACCTCGACCCCGGCGGCGATGAGTTCGTCGCGCAGCGCGTCGGAAGCCGCGAAATCCTTGGCGGCGCGCGCTTCCTTGCGGCGGACGAGGATCGCTTCGATGTCGCCTTCGGTGATCGTCGCCGCCTTGGGCCGGACGCGCAGGTCGGCGCGTCCGATCGTCAGCAGGTCGAGACCCAGCACCGCGTCCATCGCCGCGAGCGCGCCGCGCTTTTGCCCTGCATCGATCTTTTTCATCGCCGCCGCTTCTTCGAGCAGGGTCAGCGCGACGGCAGTGTTGAGGTCTTCCGACACCGCCGCGTCGAATTTCGCCAACAGGTCGGTCAGGCGGCGGTCGGCGGGCTCGGCCGCTTCGGCTTCGCGCACGGGGACGGCGGCCATCACCAGCCGCTTCAACCGCGTGAGCGCGGCGCCGAGACCCTCCCATGAAAATTCGAGTTCGCTGCGATAATGCGCCTGCAGGCACATCAGGCGATAGGCGAG
>JAFAED010000086.1 GCA_023424275.1 Pseudomonadota bacterium
GACGATGGCGCGCTTGCCCGCCCGCTGGCCGACCCCGGCAAGGTCGATGCGGTATCGGTGCTGCGCCCCTATACGCCCGACAATATCGAGGCGCAGGGCCGCCCCGGCCCGGCGGCGCCCGCCCCGGCACCCGCGAAAGCACCATGAACCAGAAGGGTCCGCGCCTCGGCGAACCGGCATCGCTGTGGCGGATGCGCATCGTGCCGATCGCGAGCGTCATGCTCGCCTCGGCGCTGCCGCTGATGCTGCCGCTGATCGCCAACTCGCCGGTCTTGCCGCCGCTGGGCCTGTTGTTCTTCCTCTGCTGGCAGTTGCTGCGCGCCGAAATGTGGCCGGTGTGGATCGGGCTTCCGCTTGGCTTGTGGGACGATTTGTTCAGCGGCGCGCCGATCGGGACCGCCGTCGGGCTGTGGACGCTCGCCAGCATCGCGATCGCCTATTCGTCGCAGCGCATCTATTGGCGCGGCTTTTTCCACGACTGGGCCATCGCGGCGCTGTTGATCGCGGTCGTCCAGTCGCTCGCCGCGCTGATCACCCACCCGCACGCCGATACCGGGCGCGTGCTGGGACTCGTCGCGCCGCAGATCGTCATCTCGGCACTGCTCGTCCCCTTGTTCATGCGCCTGACGGGCAAGTTTGACAATTTCCGCCTGAAACGCCGATAGACTGGTTCCAATCCCCGAATGCCGAAGAAGAAGAGTCCGCCGATTACCGAAGCCTGGAGGGGCATAACCTTCACCCGCCGCGCGCTCGTCGTCGGCGGCGCGCAGGCGGCGGTCGGCGTCGCGCTGGCGGCGCGCATGGCCTATATTTCGGTTATCGACAATGACCGCTATGTCCTTGAATCGGAAAGCAATCGTGTCAATCTGACGCTGATCCCGCCGCGCCGCGGCTGGATCGTCGACCGCCATGGCAAGGCGCTTGCCAACAATCGCGTGTCGCTGCGCATCGACATCATCCCCGACCGGCTGCACAACAAGGAGATGGTGCTGGGGCAGCTCCAGACGCTGCTGCAGCTCGACGGCGACGCGATGGAGCGCATCAACCGCGACCTCAAGGCCGCATCGGGATTCCAGCCCGTCGCGGTCAAGGAAGATATGACCGAGGCCGAATATAGCTCGATCCTCGTCCGCCTGCCCGAACTGCCCGGCATCGCCCCGCAGCGCGGTTTTGCGCGCAATTATCCGACGGGCGCGGCGGTCGGCCATCTGATCGGCTATGTCGGCGCCCCGAACGCCGAGGAATATCAGAAGGTCAAGGACCCGCTGTACATCACGCCGGGGTACAAGATCGGCAAGGACGGGCTGGAGAAATATTTCCAGGAGATGCTGAAGGGCCAGCCCGGCGCGCGGCGCGTCGAGGTGACCGCGCGCGGCAAGGTCGTCCGCGACCTGTCGACCCAGCCTGACGTGCAGGGCAAGACGGTCCACCTGACGATCGACGCCGACCTGCAGGAGTTTGTCGCGCGCCGCATGGGGCGCGAGTCGGGCGCCGCGGTCGTGATCGACTGCCAGAACGGCGATATATTGTCGTTCGTGTCGATGCCGAGCTTCGATCCGAACAGCTTTTCGGACGGGATCAGCAATTCCGAATATAGCTGGCTGCGCGGCGACGATCACCAGCCGTTGATCAACAAGGCGACACGCGGCCTATATCCGCCCGGATCGACGCTGAAGCCGATGGCCGCGATCGCCGCGGTCGAGCATGGCGTCGACCCCAGCGAACGGCACACATGCATCGGCGGATACCGCCTCGGCAGCCGTTTCTTCCGCTGCCTCGGCACGCACGGCAGCGTCGACATGGCGACGGCGATCATGAAAAGCTGCAACAGCTATTTCTACTGGCTCGCGCACCGGCTGGGCTATGATGCGATCGCGCCGACCGCACGAATGCTGGGGCTTGGCGAGGAATTCCAGCTCGCGGGCAGCAACCAGCGTTACGGCACGATCCCTGACAGCGCGTGGAAGATGAAGAAATACGACCAGCAATGGTCGGCGTCGGATTCGCTCAACGCGGTGATCGGACAGGGCTATGTCAGCGTGAACCCGCTGCAACTTGCGGTCATGGCCGCGCGCATTGCATCGGGGCGCCGGCTCTACCCACGCCTCGTCAACCGGCAGTTCAAGAACGAACCCCTGCCCTTTTCCGCCGAAGCCTTCGCGGCCGCGCGCCACGGGATGGACCTGGTCGTCAACGGCCCGGGGGGAACCGCCGGACGCAGCAAATTGCCGCTCGACGGGATCACGATGGCGGGCAAGACGGGCACCGCGCAGGTGCGCGGGCTCAACACCGGCAACGGCAAGGCCGGGACGTGGAAGTTCCGCGACCACGGCCTGTTCGTCGGCTTCGCGCCGGTCGACAATCCGCGCTATGCGACCGCGGTCGTGATCGAACATGGTATGGGCGGATCGCGCGCCGCGGCGCCGGTCGCCAAGGATTTCATGACCTTCCTCTTCGACCGCGAAAAGGCGATGGAGGCCCTCACGACCTTCGAAGCCGGCTGGGGCGGTACGATCAAGGAGCGCATGGACCGCGACTATGCCGCGTGGAAGGCGGGCGCGAGCAAACCCGATCCGGAGATGCCCCCGCAATGATCCCCGTCCCCCCCGCCATCCAGCGCATTCCGTGGAAGCTGATCGCGATCCTTGCCGGCATCACCGGCTTTGGGCTGCTCGTCCTCTATTCGGCGGCCGGCGGCAACTGGTTGCCGTGGGCGCTCCAGCAAGGCGTCCGCTTCCTCGTCTTCCTGACCGTCGCGCTCGTCATCGGGCGCTTCCCGCTGCGCATCTTCGAGGATTTCGCCTATCTGGGCTATATCGGCATCCTGATCCTGTTGATCGCGGTCGAATTGCTGGGCTTCGTCGGCGGGGGCAGCCAGCGATGGCTCAATCTCGGCTTCATGAACCTCCAGCCCTCCGAACTGATGAAGGTCGCGATCGTCCTCGCGCTCGCGCATTTCTATGCGCAGCTGCCGCCTGGCAATACGCGGACCTTCACCGCGCTGTGGCCGGCGCTGGTGATGATCGGCCTGCCCGCCGCGCTCGTCATGCTGCAGCCCGACCTCGGCACCGCGCTCGCCATCTGTATCGGCGGCGTGGTCGTGATGTTCGCTGCGGGTCTGCCCTTCTGGTGGTTCGGCGGCACCGCTGCCGCCGGAATCGCGGCGCTGCCGATCCTCTTTTCCTTCCTTCACGATTATCAGCAAAAGCGCGTGCTGATCTTCCTCGATCCCGAAAGCGATCCCTTGGGCGCGGGCTATCACATCAGCCAGTCGAAGATCGCGATCGGGTCGGGCGGCATCGGCGGCAAGGGCTTCCTGAACGGGTCGCAGAGCCATCTCGATTACCTCCCCGAAGGCCACACCGACTTCATCTTTGCCACCATGGCGGAGGAATGGGGGCTGATCGGCGGGCTGGCGCTCCTCTTCGGCTTTTTCCTGCTGCTGCGCTGGTCGACGCGCGTCGCCTTGAAGGCGCGGACGCGCTTCGGGCAACTCACCGCCGTCGGCCTGACGATGACGATCTTCTTCTATATTGCGATCAACCTGATGATGGTGATGGGCATGGCCCCCGTCGTCGGCATCCCGCTGCCGCTCTTCTCCTATGGCGGTTCGTCGATGCTGACGATCATGACCTGCGTCGGCATCGTTCTGGCAATCGAAAACGACAGCAAAACGGGCACGCGCCGCTTTCATTGAGAAAAAACTTCCAAAAAATGGTGGCGGGGCATTGCCATCCCCCCAGAGCCATGATAGCGGGCCGCTCGCTTCGCAGCAAAGAGGGGTTCCTCGGCACTGCAAGGCACGCCGGAAAACGGCAGTGGACGCATAGCTCAGTTGGTAGAGCAGCTGACTCTTAATCAGCGGGTCCTAGGTTCGAGCCCTAGTGCGTCCACCATTTACTCATTGAAATAGCGCGATGTTTTCACTCCCCTTTGGGAGCAACAATGCGATGCAAACGAGATACTCTGGGATAACAGCCATTGTCCGATTGCGGACAGGCAGCTTGCACCCCGGAGATGAAAGCGGACAGCCGTGCCTATTCGCGTAGAGAGGCCTTGACCGCCTCCGTCATGAAGCGGACGAACGCGGATACCTTCGGCAGCGGATATTTGCTCCGCGGCCACAGCAATCGAAACGCGCGTCTTTCCTTCTCCGCCCCGGGAAGCACTTCGCACAGGCGGCCGGACCGGATTTGCTCGGCAACCGTATAATAGGGCAGCGAGGTGATCCCGCAGCCGGCCTCTGCCAGCTGGATGAGCGGTTCGAGCGACGTCGCCGAAAGCGCGACGGGCAGGATCATGCCTTCCGGCACCGCCGCGCCCCACCCCCCGAGCTTTCCCGTATCGTAGAAACGTTGATGCAGCAGTCGATGGCCCGATAAATCCATTGCCGTCAGGGGCACCCCCGCCCGTTCGAGAT
>JAFAED010000089.1 GCA_023424275.1 Pseudomonadota bacterium
CTATTGACACACGCAGACGGGTCGGTCGAGGTTTGCGAGGCGGAATGGATCGTTGGATGCGACGGCGCTCAAAGCGGCGTTCGCAAGGCGATGGGCATCGAACCCGACATTACGGGCAGCGACGCGCGCATATTGCTGGGAGATTGCCGTCTCGAGGGCCTCGATCCCGAGATGGTTCATTTTTTCCCCGGCCAGTCAATGCTCGCCTTCTCCGCGCCCGACGGCCTCTGGCGACTTGTTGCTATCTTGCCTCCCGGGTCGCCGGAACCTCTCGCCAGAGACATGACCGCCTTTCACAGACTCGGCATTGAACTGTCGTCTCCGCCATGGCGCAGCAGCTTCTCGGTTGTGCCTGGTCGTGCATCGCGCTTTCGCGTCGGCCGCATGCTGTTGGCTGGCGATGCAGCACGCGTCCATTCCCCTGCTGACAGTCCGGGCATGAATGTCGGGATACAGGATGCCTGGTGGTTAGCCGGAGCAATCGAACAGGGTGAGGCGTCGGTGGAACGATGGCGGCGTGAAGGCGCCAGTGTCGCCGGGAAAGTGGAGAGCGCCACGCACCGCACGACGTGCGCGATGTTGTTCGCGCCTTCATGGATGGCGGGCTTCCGGGATGCGGCGATAAGGCTGGCCGCAAGAAGCGACTGGTTCTGCAGGTACTCGGAGCGCAATGTCGCAGGGATGCACGACGCGCCCATCGGCTTTACGCCGTGAGGCAGGTTACTTGTGCGATACGGTTCGGACCGGCCGCGCGCATCGGGTCCTGGCCCGGTGGCAGCAAAGCAGGTGAGAGTTCGTACAAAGCTCGAAGGAAGATCAAATGAAAGAGGTTCGCCAATTGCTCACGGTTGCGCTGAGCTTTGCCGTTTGTACAGGCGCAGCGTGGGCTGAGACCCCTGCCGAGCGTGTCCATCGCAATGCCCAGTTGCTCCGCAGCGGCGCGGTGCAATGGAACGACCTCAGCCCGGCCGAACAGCGCGAACTGGCGATTGCGGAGCGCCTTGCGCGTCACGGTTCATCGCGGGATCGACGCACGCCGAGGCAGCGCTGCATCGATGAAGAGGTCAAGCGCGAGGGCAAGGAGCCAAGCGAGTTGACGATGGGGATCATCGACCTTCGCTGCAGTCAACGCTGACAGCACGGCACCGCCCTTCGCCCAGTTTGCAACGCACATCCGTGCTCGGGTTCGCGTTCGCCTATCTCCCGGTCCGATCCAAGCGAGAATCTCGAGCCAGGATCGCGCACGCAAGCTAACTGTATAGCATTCGCTTTACATTTAACTTGCGCTCGGCTAGTGGCGCCGCGCAAGTTTGCCGACTCGTCGGCCCTTAGGACCAAGAGGACAGCGACATGAAACGGATATCGGGCACCGTCCCTGCTATCGGCATTGCCATCCTGCTGGTCGGCAGGTTCCGCGTGTCACGGCCCGAGACCGGGTTGTGGCCAACGCGGCAGGAGGACTTCTGATGTCCCGCGGACTTCGCACGATTCTCGTAATTGTTGGGATGCTGGTGACCACCTGGGCGGGCGATGCCTTTACGCCCTACCGGCCTGCCATCGACCAGCAAGCCGCCGCCTGTTCACCCGGTCATCCTGCCGGCAATGGGTGCGATGCTGCAGCCCAGGCTCGGCCCCACTAGCCCGAAGAAGCCGGGTTCCTCGTCCTTCACCTAATCACCTGCCCTCGGAGGCCCGATGAATATTGTCCGTCTCTCCTGCAAAATGGCTGCTTCGCTCTCGATCCTGGCCTGTACGGCATGCGCGCCCGTCGTTGAAGGTGGTCCTCGCCTTTCGCTGGCTCCAGGTTTTCAGGAAAACGCGCGGGTTCGCGACATCGTGATTTCGAGCGGCTGGCTGCGATCGGAGAGTGATTTCGCGGACACCTTTACGGAAGAAGTGCGCGAAGAGCTGAAGCGCTGCGCAGACGGTGCCGCCGTGGTCGATGTTCGCATTCATGTCGACAAACTCGCTCGGGCGGACCGTCTGCAAATGATCTTGAATGGTAGCGGCGAGCACATGCTGTCCGGCACCGTCGAGTTCGTCGATCCCGATCGAAACAACATTGTCGTCGGACGCTTTCCTGTCTCCGTCACGGCACGGCATCCGGGCGGCTTCACCGGAGTAATGGCGGATCGACAACTGGTCGTCTCTGAGGCGTTTGGCCGAGCAATTTGTGAAGAGGCCTTTGGGGAAAAGACAGGCGGACCGCGCGACCAGCCAAGCGAAAGCTGACTGCGACGTAAAAAAGGTGGGGTCGAACAACCGCCACCGGCGCTCGGGCCCCTCACCAGAACAACGCAGATCCCTCCCCTACCCGTCTTGCAGGAGACATTGCATGCATCGCAGATTTTCAACCTTCATTGCCGCGTTTTCCTCGGCAATTTCTGCGCCGGCGTGCGCAGCATGGTCGGAGCGTCCCGCAGCCGTAATCGCCTATAGGGACCTTGACATGCGATCGCCCGAGCAGCGGCAGATTTTGATCAGCAGGATCGATCGGGTCGCGTTCGAATTATGCCGACAGGAAGCGGAGACACGGCGGCTCGGCGAGCATTTCAACCGCTTCAATCCGGGCTGGCGCGTGCAGCCCACCCGCAAGTCCATCAAGGCGTCGCTACCTGAGAATCTCGGAAGAAACCGAGACCGCAATACTCCAACAACAGAATGAAATCATTTCCAGAAGGACAATTTATGAAGAATCTTGCATTCCTTTTCGTTGCCGCGTTGGCCTCCTCTCCCGCCTACGCCCAGGACGCCGGTGGCGCCCGCGTCGAATTTACCGCAGGCTATGACAGCACCAGCGGAAAAGTTACCTATGAAGATGCCGTCGGTCCTCTCATCGATTTCAGCGAGAGCAAAACTTCGAGCGGGGCAGTGTTTGGCGGCACGGCCGGATATGACTTCGCTCTCTCGAAGAAGATTTTTGTCGGCGTTGAAGGCAGCGTGGATTTTGCCAACAACAAGCTCTGCGAGCACCTGTCCGAAAACGAGTCTTCATGCTTTTCGGTTAAGAGGCACGTTGCCATCGGTGGACGCATTGGCACTCACCTCACCGATTCCGCACGCATTTATGTTGGCGCCGCATACGCCAACGGGAAAGCCCGGGTCGGCTTCAAGGACGAGAACGATACAACGAATAATTTTTCGGTCTCCGACAGCCGGGGCGGCATCCGCGTGAGCGGCGGAATCGAAGCCCAGATTGCCGGAAACTTCTACACGAAGGCCGAGTACCGCTATACCAACTACAAGGACTATAAGATGAGCGATGAGACCGAGAGTCTTTCGCTCGGCTTCGACCGCCATCAGGTTCTGGCCGGTTTCGGGGTTCGTTTCTAATCATGCTGGCCGGGGGTCGCCCCCCGGCTGGTTTTTCGAACGATAGGAAGTATGGCCCCAGCGCTATATCACATGGGACCGGCCGTGCAGCACGGATCGCCCGCTCCGCAACCGACCGCATTCAAACGAAAGCTGTCAGCTGGACTATGACTGGACCCGAGCCTTTCGCTGTGTCGATGCCGCATATGTCTGACGGCCTCAGAGTGCGGGATTTCCATGCGGACTACGCGCCCGCGCTTGCGGAAATATTCCACCGCGCGGTACATGAAATAGCGCGTCAGCATTATACTGAAGAGCAAATGCACGCCTGGTCGCCAAGCGTTCCGAGCCCCGCCCGGTTTATCGACTGGGGACTTGACGGTCGCACCTTCCTTGTGGCCCTTGATCAAACCAACAAGCCCGTAGCTTTCGGCGATCTGGAGGCAGACGGTCACATCGACCATCTTTTCTGCGATCCTGATTTCGCAGGCACGGGCGTGACGGCGCGGCTCTACCATGCCCTGGAAGAACGCGCGCGCGAGCAACATATCGCGCTCCTCTATGTCGAGGCGAGCGAGCCCGCACGCCGCTTTTTCCTGCGCCAAGGATTTACAACTATCGAACGCCGCGATTTCGAGATCGCCGGCGTCCCCATCCATAATTACCGAATGGAAAAGCGGCTCATTTGATGGATAGCCCGGCATCCGCACGTCAGGCGTGCCTTCGCCAGATAAGATGCCTGCACCCCGTTGGACTCTCTTCCTATCACCGTGAACGCTTACTTCATATGCATGTCACTACGTGGGGCGATGCGGCCGGCTCGTTGTTCCTGCGCCATGTCCGCAGCAAAGCCGCACTTCCCGCGCCTGTCAGCGAGACCGGCTTCGAAGGCGCTGCAGACCGCTCG
>JAFAED010000408.1 GCA_023424275.1 Pseudomonadota bacterium
TCCTGACCGATACGGTCGATGCCGTTCGCGAACTGGGGTTCGATCGCGTTGCGCTCGTTCAGGTGCTTTGGTTCGTCCGCCAGGAACGTCGCTATTTCTGCCTCGACAATTATGGCGAATGGCACGACATCTTCATCGCGCGACATTATTATCGCCGCGATCCGGTTCACCGCGCGTCGCTGCGAACGAACCGGTGTTTCGCATGGAACGAACTCGGTGCGATCCTCGGGCGAAGCCGCGTTCATCGGCCGATACTGGACGAGGCGGCGCGTCACGGACTGCGCCGGGGCATCACCGTTCCGATCGGAGTTCCCGGCGAGCCGCCTGGCAGCGGATCGCTCGCCACCGATGCCTCCGTGCTTCCGTCGCGCGATTATTGCCGCGCCGCCGCATGGATCGTCGACGAAGCCTTCGCTGAGGTGCGCCGCATCTACGGCTATCCCGCCGCCGCCGGAGACGATCCGCCGCCGCTCAGTCCGCGGCGCCTCGAATGTCTTCGTCTCGCGGCCCTGGGCCATAGCGACGCCGAGATTGCGCAGCGCATGGGCGTCGCGCTCTCGACGATTCTCACGCATATGAAATATCTGCGCCAGACCTATGCCGTCCGCAGTCGCACGCAGCTCGCGCGGATCGCGCAGCAGCATGGGCTGGTCGGTGTCGACGAGATTATTCCCTAGAACTGGGGATGCCCGGAGTTCCGCATTGCTGGTCGACTTGGTGCTCAACAAGCCAGGAGTCGACCATGGAAAAATCATTTGCACCTTATTGCTGCAGCGCCGTGCGGCGAAAGCCCGATCTCGGGATTTGCCGCCATGGCTGACGCCCGTCCATTCATGAACACCCACGCGGCCGCCGCCTATCTCTGCATCGGTTGGCGAAAGCTCAGAAAACTCCGCGTCAGCGGGCAGGGGCCGTCCTTTCGCAGGCACGGCCGCCTTGTCGTCTATTGTGCCGAGGATCTCGATGCCTGGTCGCGGGCTATGATGGTGGAAGGGCGACACGATGCGTGAAGGGCGCTTCGCGAAGTCGCTCCGGCTCCTGCTACTGCGCATGCCGACCGTTCTTCGCCGCAAACCTCTGTTGGTCGGCATCGCCGCAGGCGTCGCCGCCGCAGTGGCCGCGACGTTGCTCGCACCGCCCAGGCCATTGCTGATCTGGAACGTATCCGCGAGTGCGCCCCTCGGCCTTTATGCGGTAGGCAGCGCGCGGCCGCCCGCCCGAGGCGATCTGGTTGCGGCGCGGCTGGAGGCGCGCTGGCGCATGTTCGGCAGCGCTCGCCGTTACATCCCTGCGAACGTCCCGCTGATCAAACGCGTTGCGGCAGCGGCAGGCGACCGTGTCTGTGCGGTCGGCGCCGATATCGCGATCAACGGCGTGCCGCGCGCGCGCCGGCTCGATTTTGACGGCGCCCGCCGGCCGATGCCCTATTGGTCGGGCTGCATCGTCCTCCGGCGCGGCGAGTATCTGCTGCTTATGCCCGGCCCTGTATCCTTCGACGGGCGCTATTTCGGGCCGACCGCCGAGAGCCACATCGTCGGCAAGGTCCATTTGCTATGGGCGCGCTGAGGCTCCTCGCCCTTTCGGGAGGCGCTGCGATTGTTTTGGTGACGGTAGCGGTGGCGGCGCCGACGGCGCCGGCGGCGCCCGCGGCAACAACGACAACGGCGGCCTTGGCGGACGCGGCAACGGCGAAGACACCGCCTGCGCTCACTGCGCTCACTGCGCCAGCGCCCAAAGCAGAAAGCGCGACGGCGCCCTGGCGGTCGCACATCGAGGACGCCTCGCGGCAATTTGGCGTTCCGGTGCCATGGATCGAACGCGTCATGATCGCCGAGAGCGGCGGACGAACGCATTTGGACGGTCGCCCGACCGTCAGTCATGCCGGCGCCATGGGATTGATGCAGCTGATGCCGGGCACCTGGGCCGAGATGCGACGCCGCCTCGGTCTCGGCCAGGATCCGCACGCCCCGCGCGACAATATCTTTGCCGGCACCCTCTATCTTCGCCTGATGTACGACCGTTTCGGCTATCCCGGCCTCTTTGGCGCCTACAACGCGGGACCGGCGCGCTACGCGGCCTTCCTTGAAGGCCGCCGCGCT
This sequence comes from Pseudomonadota bacterium, assembly GCA_023424275.1. Lineage (GTDB taxonomy): Bacteria > Pseudomonadota > Alphaproteobacteria > Sphingomonadales > Sphingomonadaceae > Sphingopyxis. The sequence continues at coordinate 2,100 of JAFAED010000408.1, forward strand.
CTTCCAGGAGAAACGCGCGACTATCTGCGGAAGGTCGCGGGGAGCAACGCGCAGTGGCCAGCACGAGGGGTTCCGGCGTCCGCCGTCGTCGCGGCCAAGCCCAAATCACCCGATCCCGAAACCCTGGTGGTCGAGGCTGACATCTTCTTCATCAGGCGCTGAGCGCTGCCGTAACCCGGGATGGGGCAGTGGATCGGCGCGGGCTGCCGTCCGGAGCGCGCGAATGAATGCGCGCGGCTGAATTGGGCGCACACTGGCGGCGGGGGCCGCCGCCAGAGGTCGCGTGCTTGTTTATTCGGCCGCGCAAGCGCTCTTGGGCTCACTGTCTTGACGCAGCCGCGGCGCACGTCTCGCGGCGGGTAAACAGCGCGACCGCGCTGCTCCGGCCATGGCGGCGCCACGGCCGACCCGCCGCATCCGTGCGCACGCCGCTCCGCCTGCGGCTCGCCAAGGGCGCGGTTATCCTCCCGGTCGGCCCGTCGGCCCGAACGGGCCGCCGTGCCGACGATCGTCGGGAGGCGCGCGCGCCGCGCTTTGCTTGATCCGGCGTCTGCCGACCCGGTTCATTTCTTTTGCTCATCGTCCGTCATGTCCGGCCGAGATTGCGAATGACGAAGTGGCTGGACGACAGCATCGCTGCTGATGACGCCCCGCGCCGGAGGCGCGCGGCGGCGCTTTGTCTGGCGGCGCACCGGAACGGCGGTTCGGGCGGCGCAGGGCCATGGGGCCGCCCGGCGGCTCCGCAAGCCGTCATGCTTCCGGCTCCTCCGCTTCGCTTCGGCCCTGCGGGTGCGGACCCGCCTCCGGGGGCGACCCCCTTGACCGGATCTGCCGCCCGCCCCGCCGTCCGGGGCCG
>JAFAED010000417.1 GCA_023424275.1 Pseudomonadota bacterium
TTTTAACTGCATTTCCTACTCCGTTCGGGCTGAGCCTGTCGAAGCCCTGTCCTTCCTTGAAGACAAAACGGCCCTTCGACAAGCTCAGGGCGAACGGGTCCGGGACCCTCAAAGTTCCTTCGACAGCTTCTTGATGTCGATATTGAGGATCTGGTCATTCTCCGAATAATCGACCGGGCAGTCGATCAGATGGACACCCGGAGTATCGCGCGTGTGGGCGAGCAGTTCCTTGAGGTGCGCCGCGCTTTCGACACGATGCCCATGCGCGCCATAGCTTTCGGCATATTTCACGAAATCGGGGTTGCCATAGGTCAGGCCCCAATCCTTGAAGCCCATATTCGCCTGTTTCCAGCGGATCATGCCATAGCTGTTGTCGTTGAGGATCAGCACGGTGATGTTGAGGCCGAGGCGGACTGCGGTCTCCATCTCCTGGCTGTTCATCATGAAGCCGCCGTCGCCGCAGATCGCCATGACCTTGCGCCCGGGATAGACCATCGCCGACATCATCGCGCTGGGCAGTCCCGCACCCATCGTCGCGAGCGCATTGTCGAGCAGCACCGTGTTCGGCTTATACGCCGTGTAGCCGCGTGCGAACCAGATCTTGTAGACGCCATTGTCGAGGCAGATGATCCCGTCGTCGGGCATCGCGTCGCGGATCGACTGAACGAGGTGCGGCGGGAAGATCGGGAAACGCTCGTCCTTCGCGAGCGGCGCGGTATGCTCGACCTCGGCCTTTCGATAGGCGAGCAGGTGATCGAATTTCCACCCGCCGTTCGGGACGATATCCTCCTTCATCTGCCACACGGCATTGGCGATATCGCCGATCACCTCGATATCGGGGAAATAGACCGGATCGACCTCGGCGGTCTTGCTCGACACATGGATCACGGTCGGGCCGCCGCGCTGCATGAAGAAGGGCGGCTTCTCGATCACGTCATGGCCGAGGTTGACGATACAATCCGACGCTTCGACCGCGCGGTGGACGAAGTCGCCCGATGACAGCGCCGCGCAGCCAAGGAATTTCGGGTGGCGCTCGTCGATCACGCCTTTGCCGAGCTGCGTCGTCAGGAAGGGAATGCCGGTCTTTTCGATGAACTGCAGCAGCATGCGCCCGGTCATCGTGCGGTTCGCGCCGGCGCCGATCACGAGCACGGGCGAAGTTGCTTCCTCGAGCGCCTTCACCGCCTCGCGGATCGATTTGACGTCGGCGGTCGGCCGGCGCGAGTGGCTGCGCTTCAGCGGCAGGCTGTCGGTATGCTCGTCGGCGATATCCTCGGGCAGCTCGATATGCACTGCGCCGGGCTTTTCCTCCTCGGCAAGGCGAAAGGCCTCGCGCACGCGGCTCGGAATATTATCCGACGAGGCCATCTGGTGCGTATATTTGGTGATCGGTCCCATCATCGCGACGACGTCGAGGATCTGGAAACGCCCCTGTTTCGACTTCTTGATCGGTTTCTGCCCGGTGATCATCATCATCGGCATGCCGCCCAATTGGGCATAGGCGGCCGCTGTCACGAAGTTGGTCGCGCCGGGGCCCAGCGTCGCAAGGCACACGCCGGTCTTGCCCGTATGGCGCCCGTAAGTGGCGGCCATGAAGCCCGCGCCCTGCTCGTGGCGCGTCAGGATCAGCTTGATCTTGGTCGAGCGCGACAGGCTGTCGAGGAAATCGAGATTCTCTTCACCCGGAACGCCGAAAATATATTCGACGCCTTCTTCTTCCAGGCATTCGATGAACAGGTCGGATGCTTTTTTCATATGTCAGTCGCCCCCTCAGCCTCGCACCCCATCGGTGCGGCCCCAAGTCATGCCGGCGACCCCTCAGCATCATGTCGTTGCAGCGGCGCTCGTCATAGGCCGCGAGTCCCTGCTGCATCGGGAAGGGTTTGTAACGAGGGCGAAAGGGGTTGTCACCCTGCGGAGGGATCAGCGCCGGTCGACCCACACATCGCGGTCGAGCCGGCCCGCAACCTCTGTTCCCGCCGGAATTTCCGCGCTGCGGCCCGTCGCGATGAACGGCAGGGCCAGAAAGGCGGCCGCGGTTGCCGCAGTATCGCCGGCATCCTTCTTGCCGCGCGCCTCAATCGTGCCACTCACCCGCAGCGGTCCGCCGGGCAGCTCGGCATAGAGCAATTGCACGTCTAGCTTGCCCGATCGCCCGAAAGCCCCGCGTTTTTCGGCGCGCGTTAACTGGGCGACGACGATCGTGCCGGCCGGGATCGCGATAACATCTTCGATGACCACCGGAATTGTAACCTTCAGATAGAGAAGATCGCCTTTCTCGTTTTTCTTCGTCGAGATGGCGTCGCGGGTCACAAGGTCGATCAATGTGCCCGACGGCATTAGCAGACGTGACGGCGCGACGGCGGCGGCAACCGGCGTTTCGGCTGCGACGGGGCATGCCATTGCGAGTCCGATGACCGCCAGAGAGGCGAGGCCGATCTTCACGGTGCGGCCGATTCCGCGCGCGGAATTTCGGTATCCTGTTCGACAAAGCCGGTCATCAACTCGCCCGCCTTGATCTTTGCGTTGTTGCCCTTGGCGAAAAGGCCGAGCGGCCCCAGCGCTATGATGCCAAGGGCCGTCTCGCCGCCGCCGCCTGCACCCTTCGCTTCATTGCTGCCGCTGATCGGCACATGGTGTCCCCCGATGTCGATGTAGAGAAGGCGCGCTTCGAGCGATCCCGACTTGCCGGCATTGCCGCTCTTCTTCGCGGCCAATACTTCGCCCCATGCGGTTGTGCCGACAGGTAGCGCAAGGATCCCGTCGATGAAGACGGGTTTGTCGACGCGCAGCCTGAACCGGTGTCCCGGGGTATGGGTTTTGGTCGTTACTTCCGACACCACCATGAAATGAACGGGAGTGTCGCGCTTCAGGATGAGAGGAAGGCTCGCTGGCTCGGTGGCGATTGCCCGGCCAAGCTCCGTTGCATCGCTTGCTTCGACCGCTGCGGATTGGGTCGAAAACGCAAGTAAAGCGGCCGTTGCCGCGCCCAATATCAGTGCCATTCTGTGCCCCTCTGCGAACCCGCGCCCGATAGGCCATGAATAATCTAAGTTGCCAAGCCAGAATCTTGTTGACCGGACTGAAAAGGCGGGAGAATTGTTCCGGATCAACAAGGGGGAGCAGACGATGAAAACTACCAGATTGATCGCAATCATAGGCATGGCGGCAATGACAGTTTCGACGCCCGCGATGGCGAAGAAGACGGATGCCACATATGTGATGGTCAATGAGGAAATGGGTGTGCCCGTATTCCCCTATGACATCACCGACAAGCCGTACCGGATAGTCGGCGTGGTCACTGCAGGCGTCCGTAAGGCGACAATTTTCAGTAAAGAACCGTCGCAGCAGAAAATCTATAACGAGATTTGGGAGCGTGGCGAGAAGCTGGGGGCCGATGCAGTGATCGGCGCGAAATATGGCATAGCCATATCACGGCGCTGAGCTGGGGGAATACGAAGGCCGGTGGCGTCGCGATCAAATTTCTGACCGCCGAGGAAATCGCTGCGGGGGCCAAGGGTGATACGCTGGAAGGGTTCGATCCGGAGGCATGGACCGGCAAAACGAAATAGGCATATGAACAACAGAACCAAGGGGGGAGCGGCATCGCCGTTCCCCTTTTTGTTGTGCAATCAATCGATGTCGAACAGGCCCGCGAGCTGTTCGACCATCGTGCCGCCCAGCTGCTCGGCATCCATGATCGTCACCGCGCGGGTATAATAGCGCGTCACATCATGCCCGATACCGATCGCGCAGAGTTCGACGGGCGAGCGGTTTTCGATCCATTCGATGACCTGCCGCAGATGCTGGTCGAGATAGGCGCCATGGTTCACCGACAGCGTGCTGTCGTCGACGGGCGCGCCGTCGGAAATCACCATCAATATCTTGCGTTCTTCGGGGCGGCCGATGATCCGCTGGTGCGCCCACATCAACGCCTCGCCGTCGATATTTTCCTTGAGCAGCCCCTCGCGCATCATCAGCCCGAGCGATTTGCGCGCGCGGCGATAGGGTTCGTCGGCGGGCTTGTAGATGATGTGGCGCAGGTCGTTGAGGCGGCCCGGATGCGCGGGGCGGCCCGCGGCGAGCCAATCCTCGCGGCTCTGTCCGCCCTTCCATGTGCGCGTCGTAAAGCCGAGGATTTCGGTCTTCACGCCGCAGCGTTCGAGCGTGCGTGCCAGAATGTCGGCGCTGATCGCCGCGATGCTGATCGGCCGTCCGCGCATTGACCCGCTATTGTCGATCAGCAAGGTCACGACCGTATCGCGGAAATCGGTATCGCGCTCGATCTTGTACGACAGCGACTGGCCCGGCGAGACGATCACGCGCGCAAGCCGCGCGGCGTCGAGCTGGCCTTCCTCCTGGTCGAAGTCCCACGCGCGGTTCTGCTGCGCCATCAGGCGGCGCTGGAGGCGGTTCGCGAGCTTGGTCACCGCGCCCTGCAGATGCGTCATCTGCTGGTCAAGATAGGCGCGCAGTCGCGTCAGTTCGTCGGCGTCGCACAGCTCGGTCGCGGCGATAATCTCGTCATGCTTTTCGGTGAAGCGCAGATAGTTGAAATCGGGGATGTCGCTCGGCAGGCGGTTGGGACGCACCGGCAGCATGCCCTCGTCGCCTTCGCCGCCCATCTCGGGCTCGCCGTCGGCTTCCATTTCCTGCGCGTCGGGATCGCTGTCGCCATCGTCGGCCTGATCGCCCGCCATTTCGGCGCGTGCGTCGACTTGCGATTCGCCGGCGCCGCCCTCTTCGCTTTCCTGCTCTTCCGGCGAGTCCTCGGCCTCGGTCTCATCCTGCTCGCCGCCATCTTCGGCGCCTTCCTCGAGCGGCTCGTCGCTGTGGATGAGGTCGAGGTGGCGGAGCGCCAGCTTGGCGGTTTCGGCAAAGGCGGCCTGGTCGTCGAGCAGCATCGACAGCGCGGTCAGGTCGCCGCCGGCTTCACCCGTGATCCATTCGCGCACCAGCGACAGGCCGGTCTCGGTTCCCTGCGGCGCCTGTTCGCCGGTCAGCGCCTCGCGCAGCATCAGTTCGAGCGCACTCGATATCGGCACATCCTCGCGCCCCTGCGCGCGGCTGATCGGGTCGCTGCGCATCCGCATGGCAAGGCTGGCCGACAGATTGCGGCGCATCCCATCCATATGGCGTGCACCCAGGGCCTCGATTCGCGCGCGCTCCATCGCATCGAAGGCGGCAGCGGCGAGCGGTTCCGACGGGCGCGCTGCGGCGTGGAGTTTCTCGCTATGATGCTTCATGCGCAGGGCATAGCTGTCCGCAAAACCGCGCGCCTCGGCAACCTGGTCGGCGGGTAGGGTGCGCGACGGGGTCGGCACCTTGATCGCCTTGCCGACCTGCGCAGGCGCATCGGCGGTGAAGCCGACCTCGACCTCGGCATCGCGCGTGACGGCGCGCGCGACGCTCGACAGCGCGGCCTTGAAATCGTCGAGGGGAGATTGGCTGGTCATCGTACGGGGCGGTCTTCTAAAGCCCTCCCCCTTGATGGGGGAGGGTTGGGTGGGGGTGACGTCTCGTTCAAAGCCTTTGTCAGAAGGGTGGCGACACCGTCAATATTGGCGAGCACTTCATTGTTCCAGAAACGAACCACGCGATAGCCGTCATTCTCGATAATCGCCGTGCGCGGAGCATCGACTTCTTCACTGTGTTGACCGCCGTCGATTTCGATAACGAGCCGGGCACGATGGCTAGCAAAGTCCGCGATAAATTGGCGGATCGGAACTTGGCGGCGGAAATGCCAATCGGGAAAGGCCGATCGCAACAGCGCCCAGATTTTGCGTTCGGCGTCCGTCATATCCCTGCGCAATCGCCTTGCCCGCTGGGTGGAGCCATTCGGCGGTGTTCGTTTCATGGCGCAACCACACCCCTACCGCTGCGACTAACGAACAAGTTCGTAAGTCTCGCTGCCTCCCCCATCGAGGGGGAGGGTTTTGCTTTGCTACCTAGTTTTGACTTCCACGGCCATAGCTAAGCTCGCTTGACCTCGCGCCGACACGGGAGCATCGGCGCCTGATGTCCTCCCCCGCACTCTCCCCAATGAAGAAGCCGTGGGTCGTCATCGCCTGCGCGGCGTTCATCGTCACATTGGCGATGGGCGTGCGCCAGTCGTTCGGCCTGTTCCTGCCGCAGATGAGCGTCGATATCGGGATCAGCCGCTCGGACTTCGGGCTCGCGATGGCGCTCCAGAATCTGCTGTTCGGGCTCGTCCAGCCGTTTGTCGGTGCCCTCGCCGACAAGCATGGCGCGGGGCGCGTCGTGCTCGGCGGGGCGCTGCTCTATGCGCTCGGGCTGGTCGGCGCGGCCTTCGCGACCGATGCGATCGGGCTGCATATCAGCTTCGGCCTGCTGATCGGTATGGCGCAGTCGGCGACGACCTTCGTCGTGGTATTGGGCGCGGTCGGGCGCGTCGTCAGTCCCGAAAAGCGCAGCACCGCCTTTGGCATCGTCACCGCGGGCGGCTCGCTCGGCCAGTTCCTCGTCGTGCCGCTCGCCGCGAAGTTGCTTCGCAACATCGGATATCACGAAACCTTGCTGATTATGGCGGGTATGGTCGCGCTGTGCGGTCTGCTTGCGATCGGCGTTGCGGGACGGTCGGAGACGCCGGGAACGGTACAAATCGAGGAGCAGACGGCGCGCGAGGCCTTCAAGGAGGCGGCCGCACATCGCGGCTACTGGCTGCTCAATGCGGGCTTCTTCGTGTGCGGCTTTCATATCGCCTTCATCGCAACGCATCTGCCCGCCTATTTGGAGGACGAAGGGCTCGGCACCGAGATAGGCTGGCAAGTGCTGGCTCTTGTCGGCCTCTTTAATATTCTGGGGTCTTATGTATTCGGTCGCGCGGGCGATGTGCTGCGCCAGAAATATGTGCTGTCGGCGCTCTACACCGCGCGTTCGGCGGTCATCGCGCTTTTTCTTCTTATGCCGATCAGCCACACCAGTGCGCTGATCTTTTCTGCGGCCATGGGCTTCCTCTGGCTGGGCACCGTGCCGCTTACCAGCGGTATCGTCGGACGTATCTTTGGCATCCGCCATATGTCGATGCTTTATGGCATTGTATTCTTGAGCCATCAGATCGGCAGCTTCTTCGGTGCTTGGGTGGCAGGTATCGTTTTCGACACGACGCAGAGCTATAATATCGCCTGGGGCTTTTCGATCGCGCTCGGGCTGTTCGCGGGGCTGGTCCACCTGCCGATCGCCGACGCGCCGGTCAAACGGTTGGAGCCCGCATGAAGATCGCGCGGCAGGACTGGGTAGCGCTCGCGCTCTTCGTCCTGATCGCGGCCGGCGGCCTGTGGCTGTGGACCGGCGAAGGGCCGGTCGTGTGGCTTGCCAACTTTGCGATCATGTGCGGCTTTTAGCGCCTCATTGCGGCTCTTCGATCTCGGGCGTCCGCTGACAGATCGCATCGTCGCCGTCCTTCGGCACCGCGGGATCGGGAAGCAGGCGGAAGACATGCGCCCATTGCGTAGGCGCACGTTCGGGCCGCGTCCGCTTGTTCGCGACGACATCGATGAAGTCCCAGCACACCACCGCGCTGCGCAGGAAATTGCTGTGCCCCGTCGATCCGCGTGACACGTCGGTCGTGTCGATGACGGTCAGGCCGGGACGTGGCGCGGGGTAGCAGCGTTCGGGCAGGCCCTTCGCCTTGAGATCGGCGGCCTCGAACGGATCGAAGCAATAGGGTGAACCCAGCCGCGGATAACCGTGGATCGCGCGCGAGGCGGCGAGGGCCTTGTCGGCGCGCGAGGTATAGACGGTGATCCGCCGGCCCACGGCAACGCGCCGCGCCGACAGCACCTCGTCCTCGATGTCGCGCTCGAAGGTCTCGCGGTCGATATCGGGCGAGGCAAGGATGATGTTCGAGATATTGCTGCTGTCGGCGCTGCTCGACGTACGGTCGACATAGGAAATCGCCGGGATCACCAGCCGCGCGCCGAGCGAGTGCGAGACGATCACAATCTCCTTCACCCATGTCTGTTCGGCCAGCGACTTCAGGAAGTCGCGGAAATTGCGGACGTCGTGATACATGTTCGTCTCGTCGACGACATAGCTCAAAAGCTTGCCTTGCGAGGGCCAGCTATATTCGATGATCGGGCCGTCGAAGCCGGTCATGCGCGCGATCTGTGCGGCGTCCTTCGACGTCGTCGAGAAATTCTCGCGATAGCCATGGACATAAAGAAGGACGCGCCCCTGCTTGCGATCGGTTTCGGCCTGCAGCGCGCGCCACCAGTCGGCCGACGTCTGGAAAGCGACCGGCGCGAGCAGTTTCTTTTTCTTGTCGACGACAACCTCGCGCGGCGCGTTGAAGCGGCCGTAGCGGATATGGTCGCCGCGGTGACGAAGCAGTTCGATGTCGGGCGTGCGGCAATCGGGCAGGCGGCTCGTCGCGAAGAAATAGGGCAGCGCTTCGCCATCGACCACCGCGCCGGGCTGCGCGGTGCAGCGCGGGTCGGCGACATAGTCCGCGTGGCGGACCTCGCCATAATCGACCGCCGCGATGCTACAGCCGGCGAGCGGGACAAGGAGGAGAGGAACCAACAAGCGGGTCACGCGCACGGTGTTTTCACCTTTGAAAAGCCTGACACATTCGTCGACGCTGGCAGAGGATGGCGGGCTTTGGAAGTCGGAAAACGCTTTCGCAAAGCGTATTGGGAGAGTAATACACCTGACTTGCGCCCCCGTTCGCTCCTTTGCGCGGAGGGTGCCAAAGGGAGGATGTTATGACGGTTTTCACCGCCTTGTTGCTGACGATGGCTGCCCCGGCGCCCTATACGCCGCCGTTCGATCCGCGCGAGCTCAGGGACAATGTGGTCGGGACGCCCGGTGAATTGCTCGTACTGGGCACACCGCATCTGTCGGGACTGCCCGACAGCTTCAAGCCGGAGAGTCTCGAACCGCTGCTCGTGCGCCTCGCGGCATGGCGGCCAGAAATCATCACCATCGAAGGGCTTTCGGGCACCGATTGCGAACTGCTGGTCCGGTACAAGCCGCTTTATCCCGGTGCGGCGGACTATTGCTGGGACCCGAGCGCCGCGCAAAAGATTGTCGGGCTCGACATGGTTGCTGCGACGGTCGAGGCCGACAGGCTGCTCGCCGCCTGGCCGTCGAACCCGGCGCCGTCGGACCGCCGCCGCCTCGCCGCGCTGTTCCTCGCCGGGGGCGAGCGGCCATCGGCGCTGGTTCAGTGGCTGCGGCTGCCCGCGAGCGAGCGCCGCGCGGGCGATGGCCTCGATGCGACGCTTGTCGCCGTGCTCGACAAGGCGGTGAGGGGACGCAACGAGAATTTCCTGATCGGGGCGGCGCTCGCCGCGCGGCTCGGGCACGAGCGTGTCTATTCAACCGACGATCATAGCGCCGACGGCGTCACCGCGTCGCTCGACAGGGATCCGGGCTATGGTGCCACGCTGCAGCGGATCTGGGACAATCCCGCCGTGAAAGAGCGGATCGCCGCCGATGAGGCGCTGGAGGCGAGGCTCGACGGTGCGGGCGTGCTTGCGCTTTATCGCGACTATAACGCCCCGGCGACGATGCGGCTGGCCTTCGACAGCGATTTCGGCGCCGCGCTCGCCGATACCAGCCCGCAGCAATATGGGCGGCGTTACACCGGATGGTGGGAAACGCGGAACCTGCGGATGGTTGCGAATATCCGCGCCGCGATGGCGGTCCGCCCCGGCGCACGCACGCTCGCGATCGTCGGCGCATCGCACAAGGGCTATTTCGAAGCCTATCTCAATATGATGCACGACGTCCGGGTGGTGAACGCCGCGACCATATTGAAATGACCGCTTAGCGGGCTACGACGCTTTCGGGCAGGTCTTCGCCGAACACGCGCTGATAATATTCGGCAACGATCATCCGTTCGGCCTCGTCGCATTTGTTGAGGAACGAGAGGCGGAAGGCGAAGCCGATATTGTTGAAGATCGCGGTGTTCTGCGCCCAGCTGATCACCGTGCGCGGCGACATCACGGTCGAGATATCGCCGTTGATGAAGCCCTGGCGCGTCAGATCGGCGACCTTGACCATATTGGCGATCGTCGTCTCGTCGGTGTTCGGCACCTTGGCGAGGATGATCGCGCTTTCGGTCGCGGCGGGCAGATAGTTCAGCGTGACGACGATGTTCCAGCGGTCCATCTGGCCCTGGTTGATCTGTTGCGTGCCATGATAGAGGCCGCTCGTATCGCCGAGACCGACGGTGTTCGCGGTCGAGAAGAGGCGGAAATGCGGGTTCGGGCGGATGACGCGATTCTGATCGAGCAGGGTCAGCTTGCCCTCGGTCTCCAGCACGCGCTGGATCACGAACATCACGTCGGGGCGCCCCGCATCATATTCGTCGAAGACGAGCGCGGTCGGCGTCTGCAGCGCCCAGGGGAGCAGGCCTTCGCGGAACTCGGTGACCTGCTGGCCGTCGCGCAGCACGATCGCGTCGCGGCCGACGAGGTCGATACGGCTGATGTGCGCGTCGAGGTTGACGCGGATACACGGCCATTTGAGGCGTGCCGCAACCTGCTCGATATGCGTCGATTTGCCGGTGCCGTGATAGCCCTGCACCATGACGCGGCGGTTATATTTGAAGCCCGCGAGGATCGCGAGCGTCGTGTCGCCGTCGAAGACGTAAGCCGGGTCGAGGTCGGGGACGCGCTCGTCGGCCTCGCTGAACGCCGGGACCTTCATGTCGATATCGACACCGAAAATCTCGCGCGCATCGACCTCGGTATCGGGTGCCGCGAGCAGCGTCGAGCCGTGGTGATCGGGAAGGCTGTTCGGGATATCGGTCATGTCTCTTGTCCAGCGATATAGTCAGGGAGAGTCGCCGTCAGGCGGCGCTTCGCCGTCGCGGTATCGTCATGGGTTGCGGCTTGCAACGCCTTTTCAGAGCAGGCCGAGCGCCTTCATCACCGCCGACTGGTCGTAATAGGGACGTTCGCAGACGATCTTGTCGCCGCCGGGTGCGAATTCGAAGCTCGCGGCCATACGAATGCGGAACGCCTTGCCCGTCGGCTCGATCGTCCTGACGCCGAGCTTCAGCGGCCCCAGATGCGTGCCGGTGAGCCAGAATTCGACCAGCACGGTATTCGTGCCCTCGTCGGCGGCGATGGCGATCACCTCGTTCGCCTGATCGGGAAAGGGTTCGCGCGATGTCGCGAAATAGGATCGCACCGCAGCTTCGCCGTCGAAGATGGTGCCGGGACCCATCAGTTCGTAGCGCGGATGGTCGAAGGTCGCGAGGACGCCGTCCCAATCGTGCGTGATCTCGAGCGCCATATGCCGGCGCACCACTTCGATCCGTGCTTCGTTCAGGTCGGTCATCGCGCCTTCTCCTATGCGAATGCCTTGGTCTTCCGCAGCAATTGATAGGCTTGGACTACCTCGCCCAGCCTCGCTTCGAAACTGCGATCGCCGCCATTCCGGTCGGGATGATATTTGCGGACCAGTTCGCTGTAACGTCGCCGTAGCGCCGCGCGGTCCGCATCGGCGGGCAGCGCCAGCAATTGCATCGCATCATGCTCCTCGCGCGATAGCCCCGGGTTCCGTGCCTCGCGCCGCGCTTCGTCCATCCGCTGCCGGAAACGCGCGCCGAGCGCGTCCATCGGGTCCTTGAAATCGGCCCAGCGCGGCGGCAGGTCGGCGCTGCCCGCAGGGCGAAAGGCGCGGCTTTCGGTTTCCCAGCCCGCGGTCGGTGACTGCGCCGCCATGATCTGGTCGGCGCTCATCCCTTCGAAGAAATTATAGCCCGCATTGAATTCGCGAACATGGTCGAGGCACAACCAGCGATACGGCGGCGGCCCGTCGGGCGAACGATGCGAGGAAACGGGCGCGCGAAACTCACCGGCCTCGCGGCAACCGGGCGCGGCGCAGCGTTCCTCGCGCGGCACGCGGCCATGGAATCGGGTCGGGCGGGCAGAAGACGGCACAAGGGGCTTTCGGAATCGAAGGGTGGGACCTGATCTTTGGGAGGCCTTATAATTTGGCGATGGAGGGCTTATGGTCAACCCCATGAGCAATAAAGGCCCCGTGCAGCAAGAGATGGAAAGCCTGCTTCGCGCAGCTTTTCCCGACGCGAATTTCATCCTCAGCAACGATAGCGCCAGCCACCACGGCCATATGGGCGACGATGGCAGCGGCGAGTCGCATTTCAGCCTGAATATCGAATGGGCGGGCTTTGCCGGCCAGAATCGCGTCGCGCGCCAGCGCGCGGTGAACAAGGCACTCGGCGACCTGCCGGGCCAGCGCGTCCACGCGCTCGCGATCAAGGCGACCGCGCCGGAGGAATGACGATGGCGGACAAGGTCAACCTCGCCGAAGCCTTTGCGAAAATCCCCGACGCATGGAACCCGCGCGTCGCGGGCGATATCAATGATTTCCAGGTCAAGCTGGTCAAGCTCGACGGCAGGTTCGACTGGCATCTTCATGACCAAGAAGACGAACTCTTCCTCGTCGTTGCCGGCCGGATGAAGATGGCGTTCCGCGACCGTGACGTGATCGTCGAGCCCGGCGAGTTCATCATCGTTCCGCACGGCGTCGAACATTGTCCCGAGGCGCTGGACGGCGAATGCCATGTGCTTTTGCTCGAACCGAACTCGACGCTCAACACGGGCAATGTCGAAACCGAAAAGACCCGAAAAACGCTGGAAAGGCTCGACTGATGTTCACCGTCATCACTCCTTCGACCCATGACATCGGTGCGTTCGACGTGCGCCGCACCTTGCCCAACAAGGCGCGGACAATGGTCGGCCCCTTCATCTTCGTCGATCAGTTCGGCCCCGCGCATTTTGACATCGGGCAGGGCATGGACGTGCGCCCGCACCCGCACATCAACCTGTCGACGCTGACTTATTTGTTCGAGGGCGCGATCGACCATCGCGATAGTCTCGGCAATTATGCGACGATCCGTCCCGGCGCGTGCAACCTGATGACCGCGGGGCGCGGCATCGTCCATTCGGAGCGCACGCCACCGGCCGAGCGCGCGACCGGGTCGCCGATCTCGGGCATGCAAACCTGGCTCGCGCTGCCCGACGGCAAGGAAGAGATCGACCCGGCGTTCGAGCATGTGCCCGCCGACAAATTGCCGCTGGTCGAGGATGGCAATGTCTCGGCGCGCGTCGTCATGGGCAGCTTGTGGGGCGTGACCGCGCCGACGACGCAGCATGCGGCGACCATCTATGCCGACATATTGATGAACGCGGGTGCGAGCCTGCCGATCGATGCCGAGGCCGACGAGCGCGCAATCCTCGTGGCGCTCGGCGATGCCAGCCTCGACGGCGAACGGCTGGAACGTTCCAGCCTCTATATCCTCCAGCCGGGGCAGGCGATGACGCTGCGCGCCGAAAGCGATGCGCGCGTGATGCTGCTCGGCGGCGAAGCCTTCAAGACGCCGCGCCATGTCTGGTGGAACTTCGTCAGTTCCTCGCGCGACCGCATCAACGAGGCGAAGGCGGAGTGGAAGGATCGCAAATTCCCGCTCGTCCCTGGCGACAGCGAGGAATTCATCCCGATCCCCGAGGTGCCCAAGACGGTGAGCTATCCGTGAGCCTGCTGCTCGCGCTGGCGCTTGCAGCCGCCCCGGAACCGGTCTTCCAC
>JAFAED010000466.1 GCA_023424275.1 Pseudomonadota bacterium
GAACGGATGTTAGAAACCAGATGATCGCCAAACTTACCGGACGGCTGGACAGCAGCGGCGCAGGCCATGCGGTGATCGACGTCGGCGGCGTCGGCTATCTGGTCGAGGCGTCGGCGCGCACCCTCGACGCATTGGGCCCGGTCGGCGGCGACGTCACCATCCACACCGAAATGCTCGTCGGCGAGGATTTCCTGCGCCTGCTCGGCTTTGCCAAGGCCGAAGAGCGCGACTGGTTCCGCCTACTCACCAGCGTGCAGGGCGTCGGCGCCAAGGTCGCGCTGGCGATCCTGTCGGCGCTCGAGATCGGCGACCTGCAACGCGCGCTCGCCAGCGGCGACAGCGCGATGATCGCGCGCGCGAACGGTGTCGGGCCGAAACTGGCGCAGCGGATCACGCATGAACTCAAGGACAAGGCGGGGGCGCTGGGCGGAATTGCGGGTACCAGTCCGTCCCTTACCGCAACCGTCGGCCCGCTCAGCGATGCCGTCGCGGCCCTCACCGGCCTCGGCTTCAAACCCGGAGAGGCGAGCGTAGCGGTCGCCGCGGCGAGCGAAGAGCTGGGAGCAGCAGCAAGCCTCGACGCGCTGGTTCGAGTTGCGCTCAAAAAGGCAGCGAAATGAAGTCCGTCGCGCTTCTGTCCGCCATGATTGCGATTCTGTCCTGCAACACGGCCAAGGCCGACGAACTATGTGCGAAGCTGAAAGGCTTCGAAATATCGGCGCGGTCCGACAATGGAACCGGTCCGCAGTGGGCTGACGTCTATTGGGACGTCGATGACGATGCGATTTTTTCCGCAGCCTGCGTTCACCATCAGATGGCGGCATCGAATGAGCTATGCGGATGGCTGATCGACAATATGTCGAAGGAGTTCTCGGGACTTTTGCCGAAACGGATTCTCGAATGTTTGCGCGTCAGCGACAACCCCTTTGAAGCACGGACGTTTCCGACGCGCACCATCGGCTTCGACACGCAGAGTGGCGGGCGCTTCGTCGTACAAACCGAAGGGGCGTCGGAATTAATGAAGCCGAGAATGCGGCTCGTGATCTTTCCTAACCGTCGGCAAGCGGACATGGCGAAGCTTCCGGCGATGACAGCCTATCAAGACGATGCAGAATAGCAGCTTGGCCAACCCAACTGTCCCCGAGGATCGCATCCGCCACGCCTCCTGCCGCTGCGGACAGCTCCGCATCGCCTGCACCGGCGAGCCGATCCGCGTCTCGGTCTGCCACTGCCGCAATTGCAAGGCGCGCAGCGGCAGCGCCTTTTCCGCACAGGCGCGCTTCCCCGCCGATCAGGTTCGTACCGAAGGCGAAGCGAAATTATACCAGCATCCCGGCGGCAGCGGCACACTCGCAGACTTCTATTTCTGCGAAAAATGCGGCTCCACGCTTTGGTTCCTCAATCGCCCGGGGCTCGACAGCTATGCCGTGCCGATCGGCAATTTCGAACCCGGCCATGACTTCGAGCCGCAATTTTCGGTCTATGAAGATCGTCAGTTGCCTTGGGTTTGCATCCTCGGCGAGGCAATAGAGCGTTTATGACCGAGCCGGCCCTCACCACCCCCATCCGCACCCCCGAGGATGCCGACGCTGCGCTGCGGCCCAAATCGCTCGCCGAATTCGTCGGGCAGGCCGCGGCGCGCGAGAATCTGCGCATCTTCATCGAGGCGGCAAAGGCGCGCTCCGATGCGCTCGACCATGTGCTCTTCTATGGCCCGCCCGGGCTCGGCAAGACGACGCTGGCGCAGATCGTTGCCAAGGAGCTCGGCGTCGGCTTTCGCTCGACGAGCGGCCCGGTGATCGCGAAGGCGGGCGACCTTGCCGCGCTGCTCACCAACCTCGAGGACGGCGACGTCCTGTTCATCGACGAGATCCACCGGCTATCGCCCGCGGTCGAGGAAATTCTCTATCCCGCGATGGAGGACCGCGCGCTCGACATCATGATCGGCGAAGGGCCGTCGGCGCGCAGCGTGCGGATCGACCTGCCCAAATTCACGCTGGTCGGCGCGACGACGCGGCAGGGCCTGCTCACGACCCCGCTGCGCGACCGTTTCGGCATTCCGGTACGGCTCAATTTCTATACGCATGGCGAGCTTGAGCAGGTGATCTCGCGCGCCGCGCGTCTGCTCGCGCTGCCGATCGCCTCCGACGGCGCGCTGGAGATTGCCAAGCGCTCGCGCGGGACGCCGCGCATCGCCGGACGGCTGCTGCGCCGCGTGCGCGATTTCGCGACCGTCGCGGGGCATGAGATCGTCGATGCGAGGGCCGCCGATGCCGCGCTCAACCGGCTCGAAGTCGACGCACTCGGCCTCGACGCGATGGACCGCCGTTACCTGACGATGATCGCCGACATCTATCGCGGCGGCCCGGTCGGGGTCGAGACGCTGGCGGCGGGCTTAAGCGAACCGCGAGACACGATCGAGGATGTGATCGAACCCTATCTGCTCCAGGCGGGCCTGATTGCGCGCACCGCGCGCGGGCGCATGCTGAATGCGGGCGCGTGGAAGCATTTGGGGCTCAATCCGCCCGCGGGGTCGCAGGACGGACTTTTCGATCAGGCAAAATAGACGGTTTTCCGGGACTTTCATTCCATCAACCGGCCCCGATCTGCGACGAACCGTTGGTTAGG
>JAFAED010000525.1 GCA_023424275.1 Pseudomonadota bacterium
GACCGACTCGCAGCGAAGGACCGGCCATGGGCGACGTAATCCAGTTCGAAAGATCCGAAGGCGGCGACCGCATCCGCGGCCATGCGCCTGCCAATGATTTCTTCGCACCCGGCGGTTTTCTCGCCGCGGTCAATGCGGTCCACATCACCGGCGCGCATCTCGCCCGCGCGATCGAGACGATCCGGCATATCGAGGTGAAGAGTCCGAGCGACATCGCGGAGCATGGCCGTCTGCTCGAGCGTTTTGCGCGGGAGCACGCGCTCGGCGATCATGGCGGCGCCGCGCTCCATGCGCGCGCGATCGCCCTCGATCGCTGGGCGCAGGAATTCGACCCGTTCGGCGAGAGCGACATCAGCGGTTTCTACGCCGCCGGTGGCAGCGCCACGCTCATCGAGACCGAGATCGGTCTCGGATTCGAGCCGGCGAGCTTTGCGGAACAGGTCGAAAAATGGACGAAGATATTCGCCTGAACCCCGAGAGATGAGCCGCCTCTACACACTTGCCGCCACAGCTTCGGACGTCGCCGATCATTTTGGCGCCGGCGGCTTCACCGATATCGCCGTGCCCTCTGAGACGATCGAAGCCCTCCCCGGCCTCGTCGTCCATGAAACGAACGGCCGACGGCACCTTCGCCAGATGCTCTGGGGCTTCCCGCGTCTCACCCGCGAGATGCGGCTGCGCGGCGATCCGCCGGGCCGCATCGGCCTCGTCGCCGACCTCACCAATCCGATGTGGGAAGGCCTCGTCGTCGAGCCCCGCTATCGCTGCCTCATTCCGCTGACGCACTTCGCGAACCCCAACGGCACGCCGGGCGAGAAGACACGCAGCTGGTTCTCGGCCGAAGGACAGCCCATCATGGCTTGGGCGGGCTTCGCGAAGAACACCCCCGAAATGGGTCCCGTGTACGCCGGCATGACGATGGACGCGAACGAGCTCGTGCATCCAACGAACGACCGCATGCCCGTCCTCCTCATGCCTCACGAATATGAGCGCTGGCTCCACGGCTCGATCAAGGATGTCATTGGTTTCCAGTTCCGCCCACCACCGCCCGCGGAAAATTTCGTCGCCGAACATACCGACGATCTCTGGCGCAGCGGCAAATTGCCGCCGAGCGCGCGGCCCCAGCAAGCCCTGCTCTAGCAGCGCGCCGGTGCCGCCCGTGCCCTTCCTTCCCGGCCCGATGCTGATAGACTGACGTCCATGTGCAATCTCTACACCGAGCGCAAAAGCGCGGCCGAGGTCGCGGCGCATTTCGGCGTCGACCTTCCCGTAAAGGCATTCAACAGTGCCGAGGATGTTTATCCCGGCTATTCGGGAATGGTCGTCCTCGAAGAACAGGGAGAGCGCGTCCTCCGGGCTATGACTTGGGGATTTCCGCGCCACTCCAAGAGCAAGAAGACGGGTCTGCCCAACAAGCCAAGCCCGACGAACAATGCTCGCGACGATCAGCTGTTCAATCCCTATGGCATGTGGAGCCAATGGTTTGCCCAGCCGGCGCATCGCTGCCTGATCCCGTTCACCGCCTTTGCCGAGGCTGTCGGTGAAAAAGGCGCGATGACGAAGACCTGGATCAGCGTCACCGATCAGCCGCTTGCAGCATGGGCGGGACTCTGGCGCCCCACCGACGAATGGGGCGACGCCTATACCGGCGTGATGGTGGACGCGACCGAGGAACTGCTCGATATCCACGACCGTATGCCGGTAATTCTCCATCCCGAGGATCATGAGACCTGGCTGCACGCGCCCGCCGACGAAGCGTTCAAGCTCGTGCGCAAATATCCCGGAGACCGCCTCATCGCCGAGCATAGCAGCGATCCGTGGAGCAACCGCGGCAAGGCTTTGCCCCCGCCGCCCGCGATGCCGACCCTGCTTTGATGTTGACCGAAGAACGCCATCTCTGGGCCTGCGCGCTCGCGGTCGAGAAACTGCATGGCTCGGGCGCGCCGCGCTTCGTCGCGGCGCGCATCGGCGCACTCGCACTCGCGGGCGACAGTGCGGGCGTCGCGCGCTGGAAAGCGATCGCCGCGAAACTGGACGCGCTTGCAAGGGCATGAAGTATAGCCCCGTCAGCAAAAGTGCCGCAGCGCAGTCCGATCTGTTCGGCCGCGTCCTGCTTCCCGGACTCGAAGCGGCCGAATCCTTCATCACGAAAGCCGAGGAAGCCGCGCTCATAGGCCATATCGAACAGGCTGGGCTCGAGACCTTCAAATTCCAGCAATGGGAGGGCAAACGCCGAACGCGCTCGTTCGGATGGAGCTATGATTTCCAAACCGGAGTCTTCGCGCGCGCGGCGCCGATCCCCGACTGGCTCGCGCCGATCGCCGATCGCGCCGAGCGCTTTGCAGCACTTCCGCCGGGCGCCCTCGCGCAGGCGTTGCTGATTTCCTATGGCCCCGGGGCCGGCATCGGCTGGCACAAGGACCGGCCCGTGTTCGAGCATGTCATCGGCATTTCGCTGGGGGGAGAGGCGGCGATGCGCTTCCGGCGCCGCCGCCATGACAAGTTCGACCG
>JAFAED010000052.1 GCA_023424275.1 Pseudomonadota bacterium
TAACGCGCTGACCGTTACAGGCAATGTCATCGCGAAAAACCATGTCGCGATCGAAATGGGCGCGGGCTCGGGTCAGGCGGTGCTGAACATCGCCGACGGTGCGACGGTGATCGGCGGCGGTAAGCGCAATCCGGCCGACGATCCCTACACCGGACCCGGCAACGCGATCATCATCGGGTCGGATTCGGGCGTCGTCATCAACAATGCGGGTACGATCCGCAACGTCGGCGATCGCTACACCATCTTCGTGACCGACCAATATGCGTCGGACTGGACCCCAATTCCGGGAGCCGGGAGCGAAATCAACAATAGCGGTATCCTCGAAGGCAATTTGCGCCTGACCGCCGGCAAGGATTCCGTGACCAACTCTGGCACGTTCGAAGCGACGAAGGATTCGGTGTTCGGCGATAGTGAAGATATCTTCGTCAACAGCGGAACCGTCCGCATCGGTTCGGCGGCGGTCACGGCCGGCCTTGCCCGGGCGCTCGAAAAAGCGACGTCGCTGACCTTCGCCGGGCTCGAACGCTTCGAAAACAGCGGCACCATCGACATGCGCAACGGCATCGCGGGCGACCAGTTCGTGCTGCCGGGCACCTTCACCGGGTCGGGGGCATCGACGCTTGCGGTCGACGTCGGCGGGGCGAGCGCGGACCAGTTGGTTGTCGGCGGTGCGGCGACGGGTTCGACCAAGGTGGTGGTCGCCACATTGCCGGGCAAGGCGACGCTGTTCGCGGGGCCGGTTGCGATCATCAAGGTCGGTGCCGGATCGACAGCCGATGCCTTCAAGCTCGACAAGGCCGACATGGGCTTTATCCAGTATGACATGCGCTATGATGCGGCGACCGGGACCTACAGCCTCGGCACGCAGGTCGGCAGCTCGGCCTATCGTCTCGCCAAGCTGAACGAGGGCGCGCAGGCGATCTGGGACAAGTCGGCGCAGGCATGGAGCACGCACATGGCCGAATTGCGCGACGCGAACGGTGGCGGCAAGCGGCTGTGGGGCCAGATGTTCGGCGGTGTCGTCGACCGCGACAGCGCGATCGACGGTGCACCGCTCGATTATCGTCAGGACTTTTTCGGTGCGCAGGCCGGCTACGATCTTGGCGGCAGCGAGGGTGAAGACGACGCGGCGATCTTCGGCGTCACCGGCGGCTATCTGAGTTCGAAGCAGCGCTTTGCGGGCGGCAACGAGCGCGCCGATTTCGACGCGCTGAACCTCGCCGGCTATGCGAGCTATCGCGGCAAGCATGTCTTTGCGAACCTGCTGGGCCAATATTCGCATTACTGGATCGCGGCGCGCGGCGGGGTCGGCACCGAAAGCTGGTCGGACAAGGTCGGCGGTGACGCCTATGGCGTCCAGGGCGAGGTCGGGGTGCGGCTGGGATCGGAGACATTCTTCGTCGAACCCGTCGCGACGCTCGCCTGGCAAACGAGTTCGATCGATGCGATCGAGGCGTTCAGCCACCGCATCGATTTCGACGACAACAGCGCGGTGACCGGCAAGCTCGGCGCGCGGATCGGCGCGGCGATCGGCAAGGAGGGCGGGACGCAGGCAGTGCTTTATGCCCGCGGCAATTATGTCCATGCCTTCGACGGCAAGGCGGGGCTGCTCTTCTCGAGCGGCGGCGTCAGCCAGTCGATCGTGACCCCGCGAGCCGGCGACTATGGCGAGGTCGCGGTCGGGCTGAACATCCTTTCCAACGGGCCGGTGAGCGGCTTTATCGAGGGGGATGCCACCGTCGGGAGCGGAACGAAGGGCGGCGGCGGCCGTGTCGGAGTCCGCTTCAAATTCTGATCCATTTCCAACCCTTGCAAGGCCCGGTTCCGTACCGGGCCTTGCCTGCATGAGAGCCAAGATGACCGATACCGAAAAACGCGAAACCCCGGCTGTCGAGGCGGCCGATACGGTCCGGACCGGACAGGCTTATGCGCCCGGCGAAGCGCCCGAAACCGAACCGGGCAAGACCAATATTGCGGTCTCGCGCGGGCTCGCCGGCTGGCTTGCCGCGCGGCGGACGAGCCTGGCCTTCACAAGCTATCAGACGGGGCAGCTCTTCCTCGTCGGTCTCCATCCGAACGGCACCGTGTCGTTCAACCAGCAGAATTTCAGTCGTGCGATGGGCGTGTGCTGGCGGCCCGGCCGGCTCTATCTCGGGTCGCTCTGCCAACTCTGGCGGCTCGAGAATATCCTGCGCCCCGGCGAGGTCGGCAACGGCACGTTCGACGCGGTGCTGGTTCCGCGCAACGGACAGACGACGGGCGACGTCGACATTCACGAGGTCGGGATCGACGGCGACGGCCGGGTCATCTTCGTCAACACCAAATATAGCTGCCTCGCGACGCTCGACCTGACGCACAGCTTCAAGCCGATCTGGAAACCGCACTTCATTTCAAAGCTGGCGCCGGAGGACCGTTGCCACCTTAACGGCCTCGCGATGCACGACGGGCAGCCGCGCTATGTCACCGCGGTCAGTCGCTCGGATGTCATCGCCGGGTGGCGCGAGCGGCGGCACGAGGGCGGCGTGTTGATCGACGTCCAGACCGACCGGATCGTGACGGACCAGCTTTCCATGCCGCATTCGCCGCGGGTTGTCGGCGACAGCGTTTATGTGCTCGACAGCGGGCGCGGGCGGATCGTGCGGATCGATCCCAAAACCGGCGAGAAAACGGATATTGCCTTCTGTCCCGGCTTCCTGCGCGGCATGTCGATCGTCGACGGCCATGCGATCGTCACCGTGTCGAAACCGCGCAACGGCAGCTTTGCGGGACTTCTCCTCGACGGCGAACTCAAGGCGCGCGATGCCGAACCCTGGTGCGGCGTGCTGATCGTCAACCTCGCCAGCGGCGATATCGTCGAGTGGATCCGCCTCGAAGGGCATATTACCGAAATGTTCGATGTTGCGGCGATGCAGGGTGTGACATGCCCGATGTCGGTGGGGCCGAACACGGCAGAAATGCACAATACGATCAGTTTCGACCGGACCGCGCTGTCGACATTGGACAAGGCCGCCTGACATACAGGCGCTGCGCCGGCAGCCCGAGCAACCGGCGCGACGATCCTTGGCTATTCGGCTTTGGCAAGGATCGCTCGCGCCGTTCCGGCGACCTGCGCAACCGACACGCGGACTTTGCTGTCCCGGCGATTGTCGCAGACGAAACGGAAATATTTGCCATCGTCGCCGTCGAAGATTTCACGCATCTCCAATATTTTGGGTTCCGATGAGGCGGTAGTTCCGTTCTCATGCATCCGGTCGACGCCGATCGTCCCCGATAGCCTTCGGTTGCAATCATAGACGACATGATAGCGTATCCATCCGCGGGCAGGAATTTCGTAAAGATCTTCGTCTTCTTCGCGCATGATCAGTGCATAGGAAATTTTCTTCCGCCCGCCGTCATAGGGTTCGACCTTGTCGGAGATGAACCAGGCAATCGGATCATATTCGGTGTCGACCGAGATGAGGTGCCACTTCGGCTCCTGCGCCATCGCCGGCGTGGCCGCCAGGGCCGCCAAAAGTGCCAGGCCAAATCGCGTCATGATATAATCCCCCGTCCAACCGCAAGAATAGGCGGTCATTCTTCGTGGAGTTTGTCACGGAAAACAAGCGCCCTGGCTCGTCCTGGAACGTCCGCTCTCTTTGTTCGGCCTTCAAAAGCAGACTGTCAGTTCCCGGCCCTTAGGGACCGAATACCAGGTCGAGCATCTGATTTTTCCACACTTCTACCGATCGCTCGATCAGGGCCATGTCGGGGTTGCGAATATATTCGACGGTCAGCCCGCGCGTAACCGCATTGTTGAGGAGTTGAAGGCTCTGATACGCCTTGTCGTTGTCGATGCCCGCAGCGCTGAGGATGAAATGGCCCCACAGGCGGACGCGCCGGTCGAAGCGCCGGGTACCCGGTCCGACCTCCTGTTCGAGATCGGGGTCGTTGCGCCGCGCGAGGTGGATTTCGAGCACGGCAGCCATTTCGGGGCGGCTGACCATCCGGAAATTGGCGTCGATCAGATTTTCCATCGACTGTCGCGGTGTCGCGCCGGCGCGGATCGCCTCGGTATAGACGCGGGTGCGATAGGCGGCGAATTCGGCGGCGACCGCGGCCATGATCTTTGCCTTGGTCGGGAACTGGTGCTGGATCGCGCCGAGGCTCATCCCCGCGGCGTCGCGGATCGCGTGCATTGTCGCGCCCGAATATCCCTGCGCGCAGAGCACGTCGCGCGCTGCGGCCAGCACCTTGGCGCGCGTGGCGGCGCTGCGGTCGGCCTGGCTGCGGCGGGGTTTGGCGATCATCGTCGACATGCGGCTGTCGTCGATAGCGTCGGGAAGGGGCATAGGCGAGCGGCCTTTAGAAGCTGACGGTCGCGTTGACCCCGATCGTGCGCGGCCGCACCACCCCGGTGCCGAGCGCGCCATTGGGGTTGCGCGGCAGGCCCGCAACGCCGAGGAGCGCCTGCGTCGAAGTAATCCCGCCCGAATTGGTGAGGTTGCTGACATAGGCATGGATCGCATAGCGCCCGAAGTCGAGCCCGGCGCGCAGGTCGATCACCTCATGCGCGCGGACGCGCGGGAAGCGGCCGAAGGCGGCGAGATAGGCGGGGTCGAACCCGCCGCTCTGGCGCGAAACCGAGCGGATCGACGCGCCGAGCGATGCGCTGACGTCGCCGCCCAAATCCCATTGGTAATCGGCATTGGCGTTGACCGCATATTTCGGCGTGAAGGGCAGGGGATCGCCCTTGACCGCGCCGACCGCGACGGGGTCGGTATCGCCGCTGAGCCGTGCGTCGTTATAGGCAAAGCTGATCGACGCGGTGAGCCCCGCGACGGGGCGCAGAGTCGCGGCGATTTCCGCGCCGTCGACCTTGGCGCTCGCGCCGTTGACGTTGACCCCGAAGCCGTTGACGACGGCCGCGAGCTGGATGTTCTTCCAGTCGATATGATAGATCGCCGCCTCGATCGACGCGCTGCGGTCGTCGGTGTCGCCCTTGAAGCCGATTTCGTAGCTGGTGACCGTGTCGGGGTCGAAGGTCGTCGGGGTGCCTGGCGGCGAATTGATCGGGATGACGTTCGGACCGCCGGGGCGATAGCCCTTGGCGACGCGCGCATAGAGCGACGCCTGCCGCCCGAATTTGACCTTGGGGGCGACCGACCAGGTGAAGACATTGTCCGACGAGCGCAGTCCCTTAATTGTCGCAGCGCCGAGCAATACGCCGTCGGTCACCTGCGCCGCGCGTTGGCTGTTGTGGCTGTAACGCCCACCGAGGTCGATATCGAACCATGGCGAAAGGTGCAGCGTCGCATTGGCAAAACCCGCAACCTCCTCATAGCGCGAGTCGAGGTTGAACACCGCGAACTCGAAGGGAAGGTCGATCGGGGTCAGTACGCCCGGCGTCCCCGGCACCGCGGTCTTGAGATTCTGGAAGATGCGGCCCTTTTCGTGGGTGTAATAGCCGCCGACCAGCCATTCGATGAAGTCGCCGCCGTTTGACGCGAGGCGCAGTTCCTGCGTCCATTTGCGGTTCTCGGTCTGCTGGTCGAAATAGACATAAGACCCGCTGAGCGCCGCCGACAGATTGGCCGTATAATCGGCCCGGAACGATTGGAGCTGCTGGCTATAGCTGGTCGCCGAGGTCAGCATGACGCCGCCGAAATCATGGTCGATCGTCGCGTTATAGAGGCGATATTTCACGTCGCTGAAGGTCGGGGTATATTCGGACTGGGTGAACCCGCCGTAGAGCGGCTTCAGCGTCATGGCATCGGCCTCGACGGTGCTTGGCGCGTCGACATAGAGGTTCTGGAACAGCGCGCTCAGCCGCACCTTGGTACCGCTAACGGGCTCCCAGAGCAGCGAGGCGCGGCCGCCGTAATTTTCGAAATCGTTGACGTTGCTGCGCAGGTTCGACCCCGCGGTGCCGACGCTGTCGATATAGCCGCCCTGCTTGCGGTACGAGCCCGAGGCACGGAAGGCGAGCGTCTCGCCGAGCGGCACATTGACCATCGCCGCGCCGCGATACGAGGCGTCACCGCCGTCGGTGAACTCGACGCCGCCCAGCGCCTTGGCCTCGAAACCTGCGGTCGACGGCGCGTTGGTGACGAATTTGAGCAGGCCGCCCAAGGAGCTTGCGCCATAGAGCGTGCCCTGCGGACCGCGCAGCACCTCGATCCGCGCGATATCGAAACTGTCGAAGTCGCCCGCGAGTTCGGAGCCGTTGGCGAGGCCGGTGCTCGACCCGAAAGGGGTTTCGTCGAGATAGACCGCGACGGTCGACGCGACGCCGCCGGTGTTGATCCCGCGCAGCACCAGCCGGCCCTGGCCCGGCGTGCCCTGGACGAGCTGAAGGCTGGGGACATTCTTGAGATAATCGGCGAAGCCCGTCGCGCCCTGCGCCTCGAGCGTCGCCTCTGACACCACCGAGACCGATTGTGCGACGTCGATCAGCGACTGGGTTCGCTTCTGCGCGGTGACGACGATCTCGTCGCCGGGCCTTGCTTCACTGCCCTGCGCCTGCGCCATGGCCGGCGCGGCCAGCGCGAGCATCATGGCAGTACCGCCGAGGGCTTTGGTCAGGTGTCGCATAATCGGTCCCCTCATCAATATCTTATGGCTCGAAGTTCAATGGTCACGCCCGAGCGCGAAGCGCATGCCGTGCAGCAGTGCAGCGGGTGCGGCCGAAACATGGTCGTCGTGCGCGAAGGCGATGTGGTGCAGCGCGGTCACGCCCGCGCCGCGCAGCGCGTCGGCGAATTCGCGCGCCGCATCGACCATGCGTGCGTTTCGGATCTGCGCCTGCGCTTCGTCGAGTTCCACGCCCAGGCCTTCGGGCACGCTGGCCGGTAAGTCCTGCTCGCGCGCACCGACGTCGACGAAGACGCGCGGCTGGCGGGGCAGGGCGGCGAGGCGCTCTTTGAAGCCGGGCAGTTCGCCGAGTATGGCGAAATCGTTCCACCACAGCGATGGGCTGCTGACGATGAAGGCATCGAAGCTGTCGGTGCGAGTGAGCAAGGCATGTGCCGCGAACAGCCCGCCAAGCGAATGGCCGTAGAGGATTTGCGGGCCGCTGGACGTCGCGGGATAGCGCTCGGCGATTGCGGGGCGCAGCGTCTCTGTCAGGAAGGGGAGGAAGGCGTCGGCGCCGCCGCCTTGCGCACCGCCGATCGCCGCGCCCATCCCGCCAAGCTTGGCGAGCGCCTCGGCGCCGATCGGCGGGGTCAGGTCGGCGGTTCGCCGCTTCAGGAATTCGGCATAGTCGGCGTTATAGCCGATGCCGACGACATAATGCGCGGGAAAGTCCGGGACGCTCGACACCGCGCGCGCGGTCTCTGCAGCGAGGCCGAACAACATGTCGCCGTCGACGACGGTGAGCACGGGCACGGCGGCATCGGGGGCAGGGACCGCCGGCGAGGCGACGCTGATCGTCAGCTGCCCTTCGCCCGACGGATGAGGCAGGGTGAATTGTTCCAGCGACGCGCGAACCGAAAAGGCCATCGATTGTCTCCAAGCTGGGCCGGCGCGGTTTCGCCGAGTCCCGTCCCGTCGTGCACGATCTTCATCGATTCCATTTACAATAAAGTCAACTTGTTTATATTGAGCAAAGCGAATTGGTCGGGAGAGCGACATGGAAGGCGCAGCGGACAAGGCTTTCAACGGCGAATCGCCCCGCGCGGCGGTGTGGGCCTGGTACGGGCTTGCCGTGCTGCTGATGACGACGCTCTTCGCTTTCGTCGTGCGCCAGATGCTCAGCC
>JAFAED010000107.1 GCA_023424275.1 Pseudomonadota bacterium
AGCCAAGCGTCGCCTCGAGGAACCAGATGCGCTGCTGCGTCTCGTCGGCCCAGCCGTCGACCAGCCCGCTCGTCGCGATATCGCCGTCGGATTCGGCCGCGGCCTTCACGTCCTTCAACTGGCCGAGCAGCGTCTTGTTGTCGCCCGCCAGGTTGCGGATCATCGTTTCGGCATCGACGCCCGCGGCATCATCATCGCGGATCGACGCGCGGCGGCTGACATCGCCGATCGAACGCAGCGTCGGCGCGCCATTCTTGCGCACGCGCTCGGCGATCAGGTCGGTCGTCGCGAAAATCTGTGCCGCCTGCTCGTCGAACAGCAAGTGCAATTCGCGAAACTGCGGACCCTGGACGTGCCAGTGATAGTTTTTCGTCTTGAGATAGAGCGCAAAACTGTCGGCGAGCAGCGCGTTCAGCGCATCGGCGACGGCGGGGGCGTTGTCATTTTTATCGGACATGGGAGCATCCTTTCTGCTGTCCGGCCGATATAGCGAGGCCGCGCGACGCTTTCCCATTGAACCTTTGGGTGAGTTTCATCGACAAAAACGATGACAACCCATATGAAAGACTCAATTACCCGATCAATCCAAAGGCCCCCAAAGCGGTACGGAGCCCCCATATCGTCAGGACCAGCGCGCTCAGCCAACACAGGATGCGCGCCGCGCGCGCCTCGGCAAGCGCGGGGCCAAAGGCCAGAAAGGGCAGCATCGCCAGCGTCCAGCCGACCAGCCCGCCGGCGGCGGCCCATTGCCCCGCGCCGCTCGTCGCGGCGAGCGCGCCGATCAGGAAATGGCTGCGGTCGCCGAACTGCCGCGCCAGCATCTGCCCCGCGAGCAGGACGGGCGCCATATCGCCGGCTGCTGCGCCGGTATCGGGCTTGCCGCGCCACAGCAGCGCCACCGCCGCCGACAGCATCGCCAGCGCGACGAGCAGCGCCGCCACCCCTTGGCCGATCATTCGATTGGCGATCGCACCGGCGATCGCCGCGACCAGCGCATTGAGAATGAAAGCGCCAAAGGCGATCCCGACGGTGAGCCGCCGGTCGCCGCGCGCGCTGACCAGCCGCGACAGGAAAATCCCGCTGCGCCCGTCGGCATTGGCGAGCAGCACCGCCACCAGCGCAAGCATGATTGCATCCATGACGGCGGATTTGAAGCGTCAGGCGGCGGGCGTCAATGGCCGAGCCGGACCGCGACCGACGCCAGCCAGGCTTCCTGCATCGCGTTGGGCAACGCGCCCGGCGGCGCACCCGCGGCATCGCTCATCGCGTCGAGATACGTCAGGATCGCGGCGCGATAGCCGCCCCCGGCAACCGCCGATTCCAGATGGCTTGCCAATGTCTCGACCGCGGCAAAGCCGTTGTCGCGCGCGAGGCAGCGGATATCGTCGATCCCCTGCACGATCTGCGCGAGCGCGCAGTGCGGCAGCGCTTCGGCCAGCGCACCGACCTGCCCGATGATCCGGCTCTGGATTTCCTGATAATGTTCGGTTTGGGTTTGCATCATCCACCCCCTGTCCTGGCGGTGACGATGCGCCTTTATGGTTAACGGGCGGTTAGCGGTGACCCGGCAGGCCGCCGAGGCTCTGCTTGCTGCGGTACATGTCGCGGTCGGCGGCGGCCAATATATCCGATTCGGTCATCCCGGTCTGGAGCATCGCGATCCCGAAGCACGCCGACAGGGCAATTTCGTGGCCGTCATATTCCGCAGGAGCGGCGGTCAGCACGTCGCACAGCCGGTCGACCTGCGCGCGCGCGCCGGCTTCGTTCGACTGGTCGAGGA
Source organism: Pseudomonadota bacterium (assembly GCA_023424275.1). Lineage (GTDB taxonomy): Bacteria > Pseudomonadota > Alphaproteobacteria > Sphingomonadales > Sphingomonadaceae > Sphingopyxis. Next base: position 1,781 of record JAFAED010000107.1, read on the forward strand.
TCAGGCCGAATTCGTCGCCGCCGATACGCGCGGCGACGTCGGTCGCACGAATCGACGCGGCGAGCCGCTTGGCAATTTCCATCAGCGCGAAGTCGCCCGCGGCATGGCCGAAATTATCGTTGATATATTTCAGCTGGTTGACGTCGATAAACACGACCGCGGCCCGCTCGGCATGGCGTTCGAACCGCGCCATGCGGTGATGGATCGCGGTCAGGAAATAGCGGCGGTTGAACAGCGGGGTCAGCGTGTCGCGTTCGGACACGCGCTCCAGTTCGGCGACGGCGATCTTCAATACGCGGTTCTCGCGGCGCAACGCGTCGCGTTCCCGGCGTATTTCACGCAGCTGGTCCTCGATGGAGTCGACGGAAACGGTGCCGAACTGGTCGACCGCGATCCGTGCCCCCCCTACGCTGTCCATTCAACGTCCCCGAAGCGAACCCATGGTCCCCGGCCCCATGCCGGTGGATATTCTCGGGTCAACCCTAGCCGCGACTTGATACCAATCGGTAAACGCGCCGGCGCATAATTGGCGCCGTGGCCCGCGCGGCGCGCCGTTCCTTGCCAGCAGCCGCCTCAACGCGATCTCGATGCTTCCATCTCGATAAGACAGGCTCTAGGGGGAAGGCGGCGGCGATTCATTGCCGCCCGCAGGAGGGACGGGTGATGGGCGACAGTGCGCCGCAAGTCGGTGTGATCATGGGCAGCCAGTCGGATTGGCCGACGATGGCGCACGCGGTCCAGATCCTCGAAGAATTCGGCGTCGCGCACGACGTACAGATCGTTTCGGCGCATCGCACCCCCGACCGCCTCGTCGCCTATGCCAAAAGCGCGGCCGATCGCGGGCTGAAAGCGATCATCGCGGGCGCCGGCGGCGCCGCGCACCTGCCCGGCATGGTCGCGTCGATGACGCGCGTGCCCGTGCTCGGCGTGCCCGTCCAGTCAGCGGCGCTGAGCGGCGTCGACAGCCTCTATTCGATCGTCCAGATGCCCGGCGGCATTCCCGTCGCGACCTTCGCGATCGGCAAGGCCGGCGCGACGAACGCCGGGCTCTTCGCCGCCGCGCTGCTCGCGAACGACGATGCCGCGCTTGCCGACAAGCTGAACGCCTGGCGCGAGGCGCAGACCGCCTCGGTCGCGCCGGTCCCGGTACGCGAGGGCTGATCGCTTGCTGCCACCCGGTTCGACGATCGGCATTCTCGGCGGCGGCCAGCTCGGCCGGATGCTCGCGGTCGCGGCCGCGCAGCTCGGCTACAAGGTCCATATCTACGCCCCCGATGCCGAAAGTGTCGCGGCCGAAGTCACCGCGCACCACAGCCAGGCGGCATGGGACGACGAACCGCGCCTCGCCGCCTTTGCCGCGGCGTGCGACGTCGTCACTTATGAATTCGAAAATGTGCCGGTCGACACGGTGCGCTTCCTGTCGGGCCATGTCGCGGTCCGCCCCGGCGTCGCGGGGCTGAAGATCGCGCAGGACCGGCTGGAGGAAAAGAATTTCGTCGCGGGCCTCGGCGGCCGCCCCGCGCCCTTTGCCGCGGTGCCCGACCGCGCCGCGCTCGATGCAGCGCTGGCCGAGATCGGCGCGCCCGCGATCCTCAAGACGGTACGCATGGGTTATGACGGCAAGGGACAGGCGCGCATCATGACGCCCGCCGACGCCGACGCCGCATGGGACGGCATCGACCGCCATGCCGCGGTGCTCGAGGGTTTCGTCACCTTCGAACATGAATTTTCGGTGATCCTCGTGCGCGGGATCGACGGCGAAGTCCGTTTCTGGGATTCGTCGGTCAACGTCCATGAGGGCGGGATCCTTGCCACCTCCAGCCTGCCGCCGCCGCAAATCGTCGCCGACCAGCAGGGCGAAGCGCGCGAACTGATGACGCGCATCGCCGCCGAACTCGATTATGTCGGCGTGCTCACCGGCGAGTTCTTCGCGACCGAAGCCGGCCCCGTGTTCAACGAAATGGCGCCGCGCGTCCACAACAGCGGCCACTGGACGATCGAGGGCGCGGTCCAGAGCCAGTTCGCGAACCATATCCGTGCCGTCGCCGGCCTGCCGCTCGGCAGCACCGCGACGCGCGCCCTGCCCGTCACGATGCGCAACCTGATCGGCGCCGACATCGCGCTGATCCCCGAATTACTCGCCGACGAAAACTGCCACGTCCATCACTATAGC
>JAFAED010000131.1 GCA_023424275.1 Pseudomonadota bacterium
CACCCGCGCAGCCAAAGGCGCATCGGCGAGCAGTGCCGTCGGGACGCTGAATTCGACGAACTCGGCCCGCTCGCCCTGCGCGAGCGCGGCATAGCGGCATGCCGCCGGGATCAGCCATATATCGCCGCGCGCCGGCAGCACGGGCCCCGACGGCCCGACCGCGAATTCGCACTCCATCCGGTCGAGCCGACCGCCGAGATGGACGACGATGACATGATGATCTTCCTCGAACGCCCAGTCGGTCGGCGCGTCCAGATTTTCGGTGGCGGCGAGCACGCCCAGCCGGCCGATCTGCGCCTGATGCCGCGCGACGACGTCGCGCCCCGATCGCGGTCTGATGCCATCCCAGACGGTTGCGGCTTCGGTCAATCACCCACCTTGCGAGCCCCCACGACTCGCCCAAGACAATATCCGGAAACTGCGCCGGAATTTGAAAGCGGACAAGATCAAAGCGGCTTAGCCTTGGACCGATAACGACCAAGGAGACCAAAATGGCCGATCACAGCATCAAGGGTAAGACCGTCCTCATCGCCGGCGGCGGCAAGAATCTGGGCGGGCTGATCGCGCGCGACCTCGCCGAACAGGGCGCAAAGGCGATCGCGATCCATTACAACAGCCCCGCCTCGGCCGCCGAGACCGAGGCAACGCTCGCCGCCGTCCGCGCCGCGGGCGCCGAGGCCGTCGCCTTCCAGGCCGACCTCACGTCCGCGGCGGCGATGGAAAAGCTGTTCGCCGATACGATCGCCGCGATCGGCCGCCCCGATATCGCGATCAACACCGTCGGCAAGGTGCTGAAGAAGCCCTTCACCGAGATCAGCGAAGCCGAATATGACGAAATGACCGCGGTCAATTCGAAGACCGCCTTCTTCTTCCTCAAGGAAGCCGGCCGCCATGTGAACGACAATGGCAAGGTGTGCACGCTCGTGACGTCGCTGCTCGGCGCCTACACGCCCTTCTATGCCGCCTATGCGGGCACCAAGGCGCCGGTCGAACATTTCACCCGCGCCGCATCGAAGGAGTTCGGCGCGCGCGGCATTTCGGTCACGGCCATCGGTCCGGGTCCGATGGACACGCCCTTCTTCTACCCCGCCGAAGAGGCCGACGCACAGGCCTATCACAAATCGGCGGCGGCGCTGTCGGGCTATTCGAAGACCGGGCTCACCGACATTCAGGATATCGTGCCGTGGATCCGCATGCTGGTGTCCGACGGCTGGTGGATGACCGGCCAGACGATCCTCGTCAACGGCGGCTACACAACCAAGTGACCCCTCCCCCGGCGGCCGTCCCCCCGGCCGCCGGACCTATCCCATGGACCATCTTCCCTTGCCGCCGGGGCAGGGATATTCAGGCCGCGATCCATTTTCGAAGGGGACTTTCATGCACGCCAGGCCGGGCACCGCGCAATGACGCCAAAGCACCCCGGTGGCGCGCATCGCCCGATGCTGCGCGGCCGCGACGGCCATCACGCGCGCGTGACCTTCGAAGAGCTGTTCTTCGACCTCGTCTATGTCTTCGCGGTTACCCAGCTCAGCCACACATTGCTCCACCACCTCAGCCTCGTCGGCGCGCTCGAGACATTGATCCTCTGGTTCGCGGTGTGGCTCGGCTGGCAATATACCTGCTGGGTCACCAACTGGTTCGATCCCAGCCATCCCCGGATGCGCGGCTGCCTGTTCGTCCTGATGCTGTTGGCTCTGGTGATGTCCGCCGCAATCCCCGACGCGTTCGGCGACAAGGCGCTCGTCTTTGCCGGCTGCTATGTCGCGATCCAGCTCGGCCGCACGCTTTTCGTCGTCTTCGCGCTCGACCGTTCGACGGCGCTGGCCGCCAATTATCGCCGCATGGCGGCCTGGTTCGCCATGTCGGCCTGTTTCTGGATCGCCGGCGCGCTCGCCGGTCACGAAATGCGGCTCCTGCTCTGGGCGATCGCGGTCCTGCTCGAATATGTTGCGCCGATGAGCGGCTTCGCCTTTCCCGGGCTCGGCCGATCGCAGACGAGCGACTGGACGATCGAGGGCGGTCACCTCGCCGAACGCTGCCAGCTCTTCGTCATCCTGGCGCTCGGCGAGACGTTGATCGCGACCGGCGCGACGCTCGCACGCGGCGAAGCATGGAGCACGCCAATTCTCTCGGCACTCGGCGCGACCTTCCTCGGCACGCTCGCGCTCTGGTGGCTCTATTTCGGCACCTCGAGCAAGGATGCGACGGCCAAGATCACCGCGTCCGACGATCCGGGGCGCATCGGTGCCTGGTTCAACTATGTCCACGCAATCCTCGTCGCGGGCATCATCGTCTGTGCGGTCGGCAACGACCTCGCGATGGAGCATCCCGATGGTCACGCCAGCCTGCCGCAAGTGCTGGTGATCGCCGCCGGGCCGATCCTCTATCTTGCGGGCAGCGCCATTTATCGCCGCGTCGTCTATGGCCGCATCCCGGCCTCGCATGTCGCGGGGATCGTCGCGGCGCTGGCGCTGGCGCCCGTCGGGCTGAACGCCAACCTGCTCGTCATGGGGTGGTGCACGACGCTGCTGCTCGCCGCCGTCGCGGTCTGGGAAAGCCGGACACGGCGTCCGGCACCGGCGGCCGGGGGGCACTGACCGCGCACGCGGCAGCGCCCCCCGTCGTCAGAAGCGTCCCTCGAAGCTCAGTCCGATCATCCGTGGTTCGCCGAGCAAGGCATTCAGGCGGCCGTCATTGTCATATTGATAGTCGAAGAATTTCTCGTCGAAGATGTTGTTCGCAAACACATAGGCGCCGAAATTGTCGTTGCTCCAGCCGACCTTGGCGTTGACCAGCGTCCGCGCAGGCACATCGCGAACGCTCTGGTCGATCAGCCCCTGATAGGCCGCGCCGCGATGATTGACGTTCGCGTTGACCGAAATACCGCTCCGGTCGCGCCAGCTGAAACCCGTGGCCCAGGTCCAGCGCGCCGAACTCACAAACTCCAGCCCCGACAGATCGTCGACAAAGCCGCCCGTCGCATCGAAGTCCAGGAATTCGGTC
>JAFAED010000139.1 GCA_023424275.1 Pseudomonadota bacterium
TCGCCGAAAACTGGCACAGCGACTGGAGCTTTCAGGAACGCCCGCCCGCGGGCACCTGCCTCTTCGGCATCACCATTCCGCCCGTCGGCGGCAACACCGAATTCTCGAACCAGCACGCCGCGCTCGACGCGATGCCGGACGAGCTTCGCGCGCGCATCGAAGGCCTGCAGGCGATCCACAGCGCGCGCGCCGGCTATGCGCCGCAGGGGATGTATGGCGCGGCAGATCGGGGCCGCAGCATGGATATCCGCTCGGACGAGGAGGCGCTCGAAACGCAGCTCCACCCCTTCATCCGCGAACATCCCGAAACCGGCCGCAAAGGCCTGTTCGGATGCGCGGGCTATATCATCGGCTTCGACGGCCTCGACGACGCCGAAGGCCTGCCGCTTCTGTACGAACTCATCCAGTGGCAGGGGCGCGAGGAATTTCGCTACAGCCACGCATGGGAACCCGACATGCTGATCATGTGGGATAACCGCTCGCTGCTCCACCGCGCGACCGGCGGCTATGACGGATACGACCGCCTGCTCCACCGCACGACCATCGCGGCGTGGGACGGTTAGGCGCCAACCCCTTCCAAAGATAAGGAATATTCGCCCGGCCTGTGATCGCCGGCATTGTCATGCGTGCGGATGTGGAGGTAGACTGGACCCGCCCCCTTACGAAAGCGATCTCCCATGCGCCTTGCCTCTCTCGCCCTCCTGCCCTTCGCGGCCCTGCTAACCGGCGGCACGGCCCCCGAACCGGCTCCTCCGCCCTTTGACGGCGCGTGGATGAGCTGCGAGACCTATCAGGGCGCGCAAATCTGTTCCTACACGCTGACGGTGCAAAAGGGCGCGCGTGTCTGCGGCGTCCAGCGCGATTTCGCCACCAACGCCTATTATACGCAGCGCTTTGTCGCGACCGCCGAAGGGAAGAGCGCGCGCATCGACCGGATCTGCGGCGACCCGGGCTCCGAAACCGACACCTATTGCGCCGGGGGTGCGCCCGCCGGTGCCGAAAAGGTCGGCTGGGGCACGTCGAACCGGACGCTTCACGCCTGCGGCAACGGCCTCTATGGCACCGACCAGGGCGAGGCCTTCTCCTGCGCCGCCGCGCGGCCCGAGGCCGCCTTGCCGAAAGTCCGCACCCTCGGCGGCGAAGGCCCCGAGCCAGAGGACAAGGCTTGGATGGCGTCTTGCGCGGCCGGTGAAGACTAGGCCTTCGCTTCCTTCGCCAGCGTGCTCACTACGCCCCATGCGATCAGCGCCTGCCCGCCGAAATAGAGCGGCCAGACGAGCCAGAGCGTGACGTCTTTCGACAGCACCGCGCCCTCGCCCGCAAAGATGAACAGATCGCTCGCAAGGAACAGCATCGCGCCGATCCCGGTGCGATAGCGCGGAAAGCGGCTCGTCCATGCGGCCGCCGCCATCGCGGCGACGAACAGCGAATAGATCGCCGCGTGCCACCAACCCGCCGCGGGGCTCAACATGCCCCACACGATCGCGAGCGTCGCGGGCATCGTCAGCCAGCCGAGCAGGCGCTGCGACAGCGTGAGCTCTGGCCGCCGGTTGGTCAGATACAGGGTGATCGCGATGACATGCCCGATGACGAACGCCACCGCGCCGGTCTCAAGCCCCTTGGCGTCGAGCAGCCAGTCGCCGAGCGCCCCGAAAGCGAGCGCCGCGGCGATCATCCAGCCGGTCTTCCCGCGCGCATTCGCCGCCGCCCACAGCGCCAGAAAGGCGACGCCGCTCGTCTTCCACGCCCAGATCGCCGGACCGTCGAGCCGCTGATATACCGCCGCGAAGAAACTGATCCCGCCAAGCAGCGCCAGCCACCAAAGCCACCGCGCCCGATCCCAACCCTGCTCCCCGCTCATCATCCGCCCCTTTGCATCTTGCTTTCAATAAGCCTAGTGCGCGGCAACTGCCGCGCAAGTCAACCGGCGCGCGGCCCCACCCGGCACAGTCAACGGATAGAATATAGTGGCGCACGACATTCACATCATCGGCGGCGGCCTCGCGGGCTCCGAAGCGGCATGGCAGCTTGCCGAAGCCGGCTATCGCGTGCGCCTCTCCGAAATGCGCGGGGGCGGCGACATGACCCCCGCGCATCAGGGCGACACGCTCGCCGAAATGGTGTGCTCGAACAGTTTCCGCAGCGACGACGGCGACAGCAATGCCGTCGGCCTGCTCCACCGCGAAATGCGCTCATTGGGCTCGATCATCATGCGCGAGGCCGACGTGCACAAGGTGCCCGCGGGTTCCGCCCTCGCGGTCGACCGCGACCTCTTCTCGGGCGGCGTCACCAAGGCGCTCGCCGACCACCCCAACATCAGCATCGTCCGCGAACGCATCGACACGCTGCCCACCGAAGGCCTCACCATCGTCGCGACCGGCCCGCTCACCGCCGCCTCGCTCGCGGACAGCATCGGCGCCGCGACCGGCAAGGACGCGCTCGCCTTTTTCGATGCGATCGCGCCCATCGTCTATCGCGAGAGCATCGACATGGACATCGCATGGATGGCGAGCCGCTGGGACAAGGTCGGGC
>JAFAED010000181.1 GCA_023424275.1 Pseudomonadota bacterium
TCCCAGAGGCGTGCGGTGGCGTGATAGGGGTTGCCTTCATCCTCATATTTCTGCCGGATCGGCGCCTTGAAGGCTTCGGCCTCTTCGGGCGTCCATTTGTCGGCGTCGCGGTGGACCGTTGCCAGCACCGACGCCGCCTGTTCGCCGCCCATCACGCTGATCCGGCTATTGGGCCAGGTGAAGAGGAAGCGCGGCGAGTAAGCGCGCCCGCACATGCCGTAATTGCCCGCGCCGAAGCTGCCGCCGATGAGTATGGTGATCTTTGGCACGGTGGCCGTGGCAACCGCTGTCACCAGCTTCGCGCCATGCTTGGCGATGCCTTCGGCCTCATATTTTCCACCAACCATGAAGCCGCTGATATTCTGGAGGAAGAGCAGGGGGGTACGCCGCTGCTGCGCCAGTTCGATGAAGTGCGCGCCCTTGACCGCAGACTCGCTGAACAGCACGCCATTGTTCGCAAGGATCGCGACGGGGATGCCCCAGATATGCGCGAAGCCGCAGACGAGCGTCGCACCGTAATTCGCTTTGAACTCGTGAAACTCGCTGCCGTCGACGATGCGCGCGATCACCTCATGCACGTCATAGGGCGCGCGGACATCATCGGGGACGACGCCGTAGATTTCCTCGGGGTCATATTTGGGCGGGCGCGGCGCCTTCATCGCCACGTCGAAGCCGTCATCGATGCCGAAGGTCGACACGATATCGCGCACGATCGTCAGCGCATGTTCGTCATTCTCGGCGAGGTGGTCGACGACGCCCGATTTCTTCGCGTGGAGGTCGCCGCCGCCGAGATCTTCGGCGCTGATTTCCTCGCCCGTCGCGGCCTTCACCAGCGGCGGGCCAGCGAGGAAGATGGTGCCCTGATTGCGCACGATCACCGTCTCATCGCTCATCGCGGGGACATAGGCGCCGCCGGCGGTGCAGCTTCCCATCACGCAGGCGATCTGCGGGATGCGCTTCGCCGACATATTCGCCTGATTGAAGAAGATGCGCCCGAAATGGTCGCGGTCGGGAAAGACCTGATCCTGATGCGGCAGGTTCGCGCCGCCGCTGTCGACGAGGTAGATGCAGGGCAGGCGGTTCGCCTCGGCGATTTCCTGCGCGCGAAGATGCTTTTTCACGGTCATCGGGTAATAAGTGCCGCCCTTCACCGTCGCATCGTTGCACACGATCATGCACTGTCGCCCCGACACGCGCCCGATACCGCAGATCAGCCCCGCGCCCGGTACCTCGCCGTCATAGAGATCGTTGGCGGCGAGTTGGCCGATTTCGAGGAAAGGCGCGCCCGGATCGAGCAGTCGCTCGACGCGCTCGCGCGGGAGCAATTTGCCGCGGCTGGTATGGCGCTCGCGCGACTTTTCGTTGCCGCCAAGCGCCGCTTCGGCGACCGCCGACCGCAGTGCGTCGGTCAGCGCGCGGTTATGCGCGCTGCGGGTGCGATATTCGTCGCTGTCGGCATTGATGTTCGTGCCAAGAACCGGTGCGCTCACTGTATCGTCTCTCCCTGAAGCCCGTTCGGAACTAACCCGCCGCTCGTCGATTGAAAAGCGCAGCAGGCCGAAAATGGTTGGAATTGAAACCGGAGTTTCCCACGCCTAGGCCGCCTGCCTTTCCGTGACAAAACAAGGTCATTTCTATGAAAAAAACTGTCTTTGCCGTTCTTTTGTCCACCGCCGCGATTCTCGCGGGTCCCGTCGCCTGCAGTAGCGGAAAGGACAGTTCCGCCGCCTATACCGTCGGCACCGATCTCGGGATCAGCAAGGCTGCGATGAACACCGCCGCGAAGCCCGGCGACGACTTCTACGCCTATGCCAACGGCAATTGGGACAAGGCGACCGAAATCCCCGCCGACCGCTCGTCGATCGGCGCCTTCTACGTCGCGCAGCTCGAAACCGAGAAGCGCAACCGCGAACTGGTTGACGCGATCGTCAAGGGCGATGCCGCGCCCGATACGAATGAAGGTCGCATCGCCGCCTTCTACAAGGCCTATACCGATGTGAAGGCGATCGATGCCGCAGGGATGAAGCCCGTCGCTGCCGACCTCGCGCGCTTTGCCGCGATCAGCGACGAGGCCGCACTGTCGAAGGTGCTGGGCGAGCAGCTTCGCGCCGATGTCGATCCGCTCAACGCCACCAACTTCCAGACCGAAAATCTGTTCGGCGTCTTCGTGACGCAGGGGCTCGCTACCCCGGGCGAGGTCATCCCCTATCTGTTGCAGGGCGGGCTCGGCATGCCCGAGCGCGAATATTATCTGTCGGCCGATCCCAAGATGGCTACGATCCGCACCGCCTATCAGGCCTATATCGCCAAGCTGCTGACCGCGGCGGGGCAGAGCGACGTCGCCGCAAAGGCGAAGCGCATCTATGATCTCGAGGTCAAAATCGCCAAGGCGCACGCGACGCGTGAGCAGAGCGAGGATTTCACCAAATCGGCCGACGTCTGGGCGAAGGACGATTTCGCGAAGAAGGCACCCGGCATCGATTGGCCGGCCTTCTTCGCGGCCGCGAAGCTCGACGGTACGGGCAAGTTCGGCGCCTATCACGCGGGCGCAATCACCGGCCTGTCGGCGCTTGTGGCGTCCGAGCCGCTCGACGCGTGGAAGGACTGGCTCGCCTTCCATCAGATCAACAGCCACAGCGATGTGCTGCCCAGCGCGATCGATAGCGCGCACTTCGCCTTTTACGGCACGACGATGGCGGGCACCCCGCAGCAGCGCGGCCGCGAAAAGCGCGCGCTCGACGCGCTCGACGTCTATCTCGGCGACGCGGTGGGCAAGGCCTATGCCGACAAATATTTCCCCGCCTCGGCCAAGGCGGAGGTTGGCGACATGGTGAAGAGCATCAAGGCCGCCTTTGCCAAGCGCGTCGGCACGATCGACTGGATGGCGCCCGAGACCAAGAAGGAAGCGATCAAGAAGGTCGAAACGATCGCTGTGGGTGTCGGCTATCCCGACACGTGGCGCGACTATGGCAGCTACACCGTCGGCGCCGACGCCTATGCGAACGAGGTTGCCGGGCAGAAGGCCGAATATGCGCACCAGCTCGCCAAGATCGGCAAGCCGATGGACAAGGGCGAATGGTGGATGGTCCCGCAGAC
>JAFAED010000216.1 GCA_023424275.1 Pseudomonadota bacterium
AAATAGATAGGGTGCATGTCCGAATCCACACCCACCCAGCATCTCCACGACTTTCTTGGCTCGGCGCACGACGAGAATGCGAAGCGCACGCTGTGGGTCGTCGCGCTGACCGCGGTGATGATGGTCGCAGAGATTGCGGCGGGTTACTGGACCGGCTCGATGGCGCTGCTCGCCGACGGCTTTCACATGGCGACGCATGCCGGCGCGCTCGGCCTCGCGGCGCTCGCCTATCGTTATGCCAAGAAACATCGCCACGATCCGCGCTACAGCTTCGGCACCGGCAAGGTCGGCGACCTCATGGGCTTTGCCTCGGCGCTCATCCTCGGCATTTTTTCGATCGGGATCGCGGTCGAATCCTTCCTGCGCCTGATCGATCCCGTGCGCGTCGATTTCGCCAGCGCGACGCTCGTCGCCGTGCTCGGTCTTGCGGTGAACGTCGTCAGCGCATTGCTGCTGATGGGCGGGCGCCATCATGGTCACGATCATGCCCATGACCACGGGCATGCGCATCATCACCACGGCCACGACAATAATCTCCGGTCGGCCTATTTCCACGTGCTCGCCGATGCGCTGACTTCGCTCCTCGCGATCGGGGCGCTGCTCGCCGGCCGCTATCTCGGTCTCCATTGGATGGATCCCGCGATGGGGATCGTCGGCGCGCTCGTGATTGCCCGCTGGTCGTGGGGTCTGCTGCGCGATACCGCAGCGATCCTGCTCGACACGAACGACGACGAAGCCGCCGCCGCGATCCGCGCCCGCGTCGAGGCGACAGGCGCCACGCTGACCGACCTCCATGTCTGGCGCGTCGGTCCCGAAGCGCGCGCCGCAATCGTCGAGGTGAAGGGCGGGGTATCGTGCGAGGAACTGCGCGACCGGCTGAAGGATATCGTGGCCGTTGCCCATCTGACGATTGCGGTCCGCTGACCCAAGGATAGCGACGGCCTCACGGCAGAAAGGGGAGTGTCGCCGCGGGCACTCGCTAGGCCGCGGGCGTCTTCGAAGGAACCCTCTGACCCGCCAGGCCGATCCGCCCGCCTTGGCGGTCCTGTACAATACAGCTTGCCCAGGACCGCTATAGCGCGGCATTTGCGGCATATGCATATTGGGGGCAGGGCGATGACGGCACCGTTTAATTTCGGGCAGCTCAGATTTTTGAAGGCGCTGACCGAGGCGCTGTTTCACGGCGCCGACATGGCGATCACCCCCGATCAGGTCGTCACCAACGTCTGCGACCTGTTCGCGAAGGTCGGCGGGACGAAGCTCGACGAGATTCGCCTGTCGCTGACCGCGACCGAAGTCGTGCTCGGCGGTCCCTTCTTTACCGAGGACGATGTCGCGGGACGCGCCGAAAAGCTGCGCGACCGGCTCCAGAACAGCCAGATCGACCTGTTTCAGGACATGGCCCGGCTGCGCGGCATCATCTACGCCTGCTATTATGGTCATTGGCAGGCGGGGCTCGAACCCGGCGACCAGGACGCCAACGCCGCCAATCCGGTGCATCGGCAGATCGGTTTCACGCTGCCCAAATTTCGACAGCGCGGCAATTACGACGTGCCGCTGACGCCGGTGCGCGATCGCGAGATCGACCCGGCGCATATCCTCGATGCGAACAGCCTCGACGATGAATATGATGTCGTCGTCATCGGATCGGGCGCGGGCGGCGGCGTCGCGGCCTATAATATCGCGGCGCAGGGTTATAAGGTGCTGATCGTCGAGGCGGGGCCCTTCTACCCCAGCCATGCGATCACGCATCACGAACTCGACATGATCGCCAATCTGTACAAGCATGGCGCTCTGCAAACCTCGACCAACCGCGATTTCGTGGTGTTTCAGGGGCGCTGCGTCGGTGGGTCGTCGACGATCAACAATGGCATATGCCTCCGCGTCAACGAGGCTGGCCGCACCCACCCCGATGCGCAGGACGTGCTCGCCAAATGGGCGAGCATCGGCGCGCCGGTCGACGCCGCCGCCTTTCACGCCAGCTATGATGCGGTGCGCGACCGGCTGGGCATCGCGCCGATCGAACCGCGCAGCGGGCGGCACAATGGCCCGCATCTGATCGAGGGGTGGCGCGCCTATGCCGCGGCGTCGAGCGATCCGCGCGAACGGCGCGCCGTCACCGACTGGTTCGCCAAGAATTTCGGGCCGCCGAACACGGTCAATGCCTGCGCTTATTGCGGCTATTGCAATTCGGGCTGCGCCTACGGCCGGCGGATGGGGATCGCGCAGACCTATTTGCCCGATGCGTGCCGCGACCATGGCGCGCGCATCCTGCCGAACACAAAGGCCGACCGCATCGTCTGGCAGACCGCCTATGACGGGCGGCGCGAGGCCGAGGCGGTGAAGCTGATCCTGCCCGACGGATCGAAACGGCTCGTGCGCGCGCGTGTCGGTGTTGTCGTCGCGGCGGGGACGATCGCCTCGTCGAAACTGCTCGACCGCAGCGATATCGACGGCACCGGCTATCAGGTTTCGCTCAACGTCGCCTCGCCGGTCGTCGCGCTGATGCCGGACGGCGTCGGCGGCGACGCATGGGACGAAGACCAGATGTCGAGTTATGTCGATTGCGGCGACTTCCTGCTCGAAAGCCATTTCCAGCCGCCGATGTCGATGGCGTCGCTGATGCCGGGCTGGTTCGGCGACCATGCGAACAGGATGAAGAATTTCGGCCGCGTCCATTCGGCGGGCATCTTGTTCCCCGCCGACCGGCGCGGGCGGGTGAAGGATGGCAAACTCGCTTTCCGCCTCGATGTGCAGGACGATCTGCCGATGCTGCGCCGTGCGATGGCGACGCTGACCAAGGTCCATTTCGCCGCGGGCGCGCTCGAATGCTATCCCGCGCTGGCAAAGGGGCAAAAGATCACGCCCGGCATGGACGTCGATGCCTTCTTCCACAATGCGATCCGCGAACAGGACGATGTCACCCTGTCGAGCAGCCACCCCCATGGCGGCAATGCGATGAACGAGGATCCGCAGCACGGCGTCGTCGACCTCGATTGCCGCGTTCATGAAACGACCAATGTGTTCGTCACCGACGCGAGCGTCTTCCCCAGCTGCATTCGCGTCAACGCGCAATGGACGACGATGGCGATGGCGCAATATGCGACCGGGCGGCACGATCCCTTTCGCTGAGCCTTAATCGCGCCTATGTGGCGCGCGCATGTTCCAGGTTGCCGCCCTCTATCGTTTCGCGTCGTTCGACGATCCCGCCGCCTTGCGCCAGCCGCTGATCGACCTGTGCGCTGCGCAGGGCATCAAGGGCACGCTGCTGCTCGCGCGCGAAGGGATCAACGGCACCATCGCCGGGACCGAGGCCGGGGTCGCGGCCGTTCTCGACCATATCCGCGCCCTTCCCGATTGCGCCGAACTCGACGTCAAATATTCGACCGCCATCGCCATGCCATTCCAGCGCATGAAAGTGCGTTTGAAGAAAGAGATCGTCACGATGAAGGTGCCGGGGCTCGACCCCGCGCGTCAGGCCGCGCCCTATGTCGATCCCGCCGACTGGAATGCGCTGGTCGACGATCCGGACACCGTGCTGATCGACACGCGCAACGGTTTCGAGGTCGGCTATGGCAGCTTCGCGGGCGCGATCGATCCCGAAACGAAGAGCTTCGGCGACTTCCCCGACTGGTGGCGCGCCAACGCCGAGCGCTTCGCGGGCAAGCGCGTCGCGATGTTCTGCACCGGCGGCATCCGCTGCGAAAAATCGACCGCCTTCCTGCGTCACGAGGGCGTCGAGGATGTCGTCCACCTGAAGGGCGGCATCCTCGCCTATCTCGAACAAATGCCCCAAGCCGACAGCCGCTGGCACGGCAGCTGCTTCGTCTTCGACGAGCGGGTGAGTGTCGGGCACGGGCTCGTCGAGATGGGTGAGAAGGAATAGGCGGCGGCTTAGGGGTAGGGAGCGGCCATCAAAGATCCTCCCCATCGACTTGCGATGGGGAGGTGGCAGCCCGCAGGGCTGACGGAGGGGCCGCAACCTCGCTACCCCTCCACCACCGCCTGCGGCGGCGGTCCCCCCTCCCC
>JAFAED010000277.1 GCA_023424275.1 Pseudomonadota bacterium
GCTGTCGCCGGGCGCCGAGGGTAACGGCGATGCGAGCGCCGAGGCGAGCCTGCGCCACGCGAAGAGGAGCGGCGACTGGACCGGCTTCGGCGCGCGGCTCGCAGGCCTGCTCGCGGCGCCTACGCCCGATCCGGCCGGACTGCCGCTCGCCGAGGTCGCGGCGAGTGAGGGGCAGTTCGCTCTCGTCGCGGCGCATGTCGACGCGCTCGCGCTGTTCGATACCGCGGCGGCGATCCGGCTTGGCGTCTACAGCCTCGCGCGCACCGGCGCGCATACGCACCTGCTCCGCTATATTGACGATCACGCCGCAGCGTTCGGCGAGGACCTGCCGCCCGACGTCCGCCGCCTCCAGATCGAAGCCCTGGCGCAGTCGGGCGATATGCAAACGGCACTGCGCGAAGCCGAGCGCTTCGCTGCTCTGGGCACGCTCCAGGAGCGGCTGTTCCACGCCGAGCTCTTGACCTCGGTCGGCAATCTCCGCGCCGCGATCCCGGTCGTCGAGGAAGCGCTCGGCACCGGGCTTCTCGACGGCAACCGCGCCTATCACTGGTCGCAGCTCATCCGCGTCGAGGAACCGCGCCTCGCCCGCCGGCTCGTCGCGCACGCGGTCGAGGCCAAGGTCGACGACAGTCTCGTCCTCGCGCTCATGAACGATGCGCGCGATCTCGCGCCGACGCCGGGGCTCGAGCAGCTCGCCCAGCGCGTTCGCGCGCGGGCGGAGTCCGGCGCATCCGATGTCCGGCTACTCACCGTAGAGGATATTCCCGCGATCGTCGCCGCGCACAAGGAGAATGCCGCCGCCGATGCGCGGCATTACGCCGACGGCCTTATCCCGAACCATCTTCATCATGGCTATCGTCCGGGCGAGTTCGCGAGCCTCTACCTCGGCCGCAGCGTGCAGGCCGGCGAAGAGCTCCGCCCATGGTTGATCCGCCATGGCGCGAGGCCGGATGCGGTTGCCTACGACCGGCCCTGGCACGATCTCCATCTCCATCTCGACATCAGTGCGCTGCTGATCGCGGCGCGGCTCGATCTCCTCGATATTGTTGAGGCGCAAGGTCATCCCGTCGCGATCGCGCTCGACCTGCCGATCGCGCTGCTCGCGATGGAGAATGAGCTTCGCGAACGGACCGACGGGACGATCGCCGCGCGGGTAGCCGCCGCACCGCTTGCTGCGATGGCGCTGGCGGGGGATGGGGTCATGATCTGCACCGGCCCGCCGGTGGTCCCGGGCGGAATGGCGTTTGCTTCTTTCGTGTCGATGCTCGCCGCGCGGCGGCTCGTCACGCCCGAGACGGCGGCAGAGCTCGTCGCGGGGCTCGATCCCGCGGACGACGGGGAAGGCGAGGGCGCCGAACTGGACGACGAGGCCCGGCTCTTCCTGGATACGGGTGCGGTCAACCGCCTCGCGGCGCAGGATCTGCTCGGGAACCTCGCCGAGAGGCTCCGGATCGGCTGCGCGCCGCAGCTTCTGGGCCAGGCGCGGGCGGCCGCGGCGGAAGCGGCGGACGCGCTGCGCCACGCGGATATGCTGGCGGCGCTGCGCGCGCGGCTCGCCGACGGTATCAAGGCCGGGCGCTATGTCGTCCTGCCGCGGATCGCCGACGACGAGCATGATCTCGACGCGGCCGGCTCGCCCCTCGCACGCAGTTTCGGTGACCTGATCTCGGCTCCCGCCAAGGAAGGCGCGGTCGCGTGGATCGACGACCGCATGACGACCGGCTTCGGGCGCGCAACGCATATGGTGATCGCGGGCACGCCCGACATATTGGGGTCGATGGCCGCCGCCGGTGTGATCGACGAGGCGCGGCGCGCGGCCTGTATCCGCGCGTTGCGTGCGGGCGGCGCGATGTTCCTCGTTCCCGATACCGACGAGGTCGTCGCCGAGCTGCTGCGCGCGCCGACCGAGGGGCAGTTGCTCGTCGAGACGCCGGCGCTCGCGGTCCTGCGGCAAAGCTTCGCGCTCGCAGCACAAATGGAGAAGCATCTCGCAATCGGATCGACCGAGCCGACGCTCAAGGGGCAGCCCGACGAATATCCGCCGGCACGGGTCGCAATGCACGTCCTTGGTCAGGGGCTCAAGGCGATCTGGAGCGACGACCGTCTCGACTTCGACCGCCAGGTCGCCTGCTCGGACTGGCTATGGGCCAATATGCGCCGCACGCATGTCGATCGCGTCATCCCCGGAGGCGAGCCCGAAAAGGCGCAAGCGCTGTTCGAGGCCATCCAGATCGGGCAGGGCATCGACCATGGCTTCGATATCGGGGGCTTGTTCGACCGGCGGCAGGAACAGCGCCTCGACTATCTGCGCTGGTTCTGGATGCGCGCCGTCGAGCCGCTTCTCGCCGTCGACCCGGCTTTCCTCGGGCGCCTGACATCCTATCTCGCCGACCTCTACCTCAGCCTCGAGCGCCCGCGCAGTCCGCGGTTGCGCCGTTATGCGGCGCAGGCCCGCATCCTCGTCGCGCGCCGCATCCAGGCGCTGCCGTCCGATCTCCAGACCGAGCTTTATCGCGACCCTCGCCTCGCGACCTATGGCGTGACCAGGGAGGTCGTACGGATCGGAAAATATGCGATGGACCCCGAGCCCTTCTGGCGCGCGGTGCGCGAGGCGATGCGCTACGGGACGAGCCGGCTGCGCGCCGAGGGCAGGGGCGGGCGCTGGCGCCAGTTGCGCTTTCGCCGCCACGGCGATGCCGTCGAGCTGACCGGCGCGGCGCGGGCACGCCTCGGCGACGAAATCGTCGACGCCGCGTGGCGCAGCGGCAGCGACCGCGAGGCCGCGATCGAACGCTTCCTTGCTCGAGCGCGATTGCCCGCGCCCGAAGCCGAGCGGCTGCGCAGCGACACGCGGGCCAATCTCTCGCCCGCGGCGCTCGTCGCGATCTTGCGCAAGGCCGATGATCTGTCGGCGGCGGCGCGCTACGCCGATGTCGGAACAAAGCTCGCGGCGGGGAAGCGCGTCCGTATCGATAGCTTTGCGCCCGCACGCTTCGACATGCTGCGCGCCCATTTTGCCGTGGCGGAGCATGGCGGAGATTTTTCGGCGGCGCTGGGGGCCGCGCGCGCCGCGCTCGTTCGCGACCTGGGACCGGTGGAGGGTTTTGTGTCGCTGGCGGGCGTTCCCGTTGCATGGGAGCTCGGTGTTGGGGGCGACGCCTTTGCTGCGATCGTGGCCCGGGCCCGCACACCGATGGCGCTGCTGCAACTTGCCGGCGTGGCGCGCCGGGTCGGGCAGGCGGACGAGGCCGTGCGCCTGTGCGAGCGGGCGATCGCCGCCTTCGAGGGCCATGGCGCCTTGTTCCAGGCCTTGCTGCGCTGGACACGGCAGTATGCGCTGCGCGATCCGGCGTGGCGAGATGCGCCCTCCGCCGACAGGCTCGCCTTTCTCTGGGCGCATGCCGACCGCATGCTGGATCTGTCGATCGGCGGCGGGCTCGCCGATGAACCTTTGATCGCGGCCTTGCGCGAGCATCGACCCGAGGTCGCCGGCGTCGATCTGCTCGACACCGTGCTTACCGCGGCGCCCGACGTCGCCGACCCTGCCTGGCTGTCGCCGGCGGCGCTCGTCCATCACGGCCTCGGGATGATATTCGGCGAGGAGGACGCCGGCGCCGCGCTCGGCCCCGAGCTTGCCGATCGTGTCCGGGCGCTGACGTCGGCGCCGATCGACCATGCCGAAGGGCCCGAGCCGAGGCTTTGCCTCCGCCGCGATAGCTGGCCCAACGCGATGGACTCGTTTCTAGTTGCCCGGCCCGCCGGTCTTCCGTTCGGAGCGG
>JAFAED010000150.1 GCA_023424275.1 Pseudomonadota bacterium
GCGGCGCGCACGGCGGAGGATGCGGCGCGCTATTATGAAAGCTATGCCAATGCGATCGCGCGCATCGGCAAGGCGGCGAAGCCGGGCGACCCGCACGCCAACCATGGCATTTCGATCAAGCTGTCGGCGCTCCACCCGCGCTATGAATATCTACAGCCGGCGCGCGTTCAGGGCGAACTGATCCCCCATGTCATCGAACTCGCCAAGGCGGCGCGCGCAGTAAACATCCCGCTGATGATCGACGCCGAGGAAAGCGACCGGCTCGAACCGCATATGGACGTGTTCGCGGCGCTGATCGACGCCGGGATCGCCGACTGCTGGACCGGGCTCGGCATTGTGATCCAGGCGTATCAGAAGCGCGCGCCCGCGGTGATCGACTGGCTCGCCAACCGCGCGCGGACGCGCGGGGTCAAGCTGTCGATGCGGCTCGTCAAGGGCGCCTATTGGGATACCGAGATCAAGCGCGCGCAAACGATGGGGTTGGGCGATTTCCCGGTGTTCACGGCAAAGCTCCACACCGACCTCAATTACATGCGTTGCGCGCAACTGCTGCGCGATTGCCAGGATTGCATCTATCCGGCGTTCGCGAGCCATAATGCGATGACGCTCGCCTTTGTGTCCGAACTGTTCGCGGGCGCCGATTACGAGCTGCAGCGGCTGCACGGGATGGGCGAGGGGGCGCATGATGCGCTCGTGGCTCTCTTCCCGCCGCCGCGCCCGGTGCGCGTCTATGCGCCCGTCGGAACGCATCGCGACCTGCTCGCCTATCTCGTTCGCCGCCTGCTCGAAAATGGCGCGAACTCCAGCTTCGTGCATCAATTCTCCGACCCCGGCGTCACCGCCGAGCAGCTTGCAGTCGATCCGCGCAGCGTGGCGAGTGCCGCAACCTCGAACATTGCGACCGGTCTTGGCCTTTTCGATCCCGTCCGTCGCAATTCGCGCGGCTATGATCTTGGCGAGCCGGGTGTACCCGAAGCGCTGGTTTCGGCGATCGGCGCGGCGCGGCGGAGCGATCTGGTCGCAGCACCGATCGTCGGCGGCGTGGCGCGCAAGGGCAAGGCCGAACCCGTACGCAATCCCGCGACGGGCGCCGTCGTCGGGCAGGTGATCGAAGCCGATGCGGCCACCGTTGCCGACGCCGTCGCCGCGGCGCAGAAGGCGCAGGACGACTGGAGCCTCGCCGGCGGTGCCTTCCGCGCCGAACGGCTCGAACGCGCCGCCGACCTGCTCGAGGAGCATGATGCGCTGTTCCTCGGCCTCGCAATCGACGAGGCGGGCAAGACGCTCGTCGACGCGGTCGCCGAGGTCCGCGAGGCGGTCGATTTCCTCCGCTATTATGCGGCACAGGCGCGCGCCGATTTCAACTATCCCGTCGCGCTCCCGGGCCCGACGGGCGAACGCAACGAGTTGATGCTCGAGGGCAAGGGCGTGTTCGTGTGCATCAGCCCGTGGAATTTCCCGCTCGCAATCTTCTTGGGACAGGTGTCGGCGGCGCTTGCCGCAGGCAACAGCGTGCTCGCGAAACCCGCCGAGCAGACGCCGCTCATCGCGCACGCCGCGGTCGAGCTGCTGCTCGAAGCCGGCATCCCCGGCGACGTGCTGGCGTTCCTCCCCGGCCGCGGCGAGACCGTCGGCGCGGCGCTGACGAGCAACAACGACATCATCGGTGTCGCCTTCACCGGATCGACCGAGGTCGCGCGGATGATCAACCGCAGCCTCGCCGGCCGCGACGGCCCGATCGCGACGCTGATCGCCGAGACCGGCGGCGCCAACGCGATGATCGTCGATTCGACCGCGCTGCCCGAACAGGTCGCGCGCGACGCCGTCGCCAGTGCCTTCCAGTCGGCGGGCCAGCGCTGTTCGGCGCTGCGCCTGCTCTGCGTCCAGGAAGATGTCGCCGACACGATGATCGAAATGGTCGCCGGCGCAATGGCCGAACTCAACGTCGGCGACCCGTCGATCCTCGCCACCGACGTCGGTCCGATCATCGACGACGAGGCGCAGGCGAACATCGCCGCCTATGTTGCCGAAGCGCGCGCCGCAGGCCGCCTGATCGCCGAAGCGGGCCGTGCGAACCTTCCCGCCGACGGCCATTTCGTCCCGCCCGTCGCAATCCGGCTCGATCATGTCACCGACCTGAAACGCGAGATTTTCGGCCCCGTTCTCCATATCGCGACATGGAAAGGCGGCGAGCTTGACCAGCTTATCGATGCAATCAATGCCTCGGGTTACGGGCTGACGCTCGGCGTTCACACGCGCATCGACGGCGTCGCCGCCCACATTGCTGCCCGCGCACAGGTCGGTAACGTCTATGTCAACCGCAACCAGATCGGCGCGATCGTCGGATCGCAGCCCTTCGGCGGGCGCGGCCTGTCGGGCACCGGTCCGAAAGCCGGCGGGCCGCATTATCTGCACCGCTTCGCCGAGGAAAAGTCGATCAGCACCGACATTACGGCTGCGGGCGGCAATGCCGCGCTGATGGCGAGCTGACGGCGGCACGGTGAGAAGAGGAGGGCGCGGGTCTATGGCCCGCGCCGGCCAATCCGGCTTACCACGAGGCCCGATACAGAGTGGACGGCTGTCCCGGGCGATACGTCCGAAAGCGACTCGCGGCGTTTTGCCGCGGCGACCTTATGTTCTGGTACCCCCCGCAGCCCCGCCAGCATAGTTGCTGGCCGGCGATGTGCCAAGGATTTCCGTGTCAGTTGGCGCGTCCGTCCGTCGCTTTCAGCCGCTCGGCGACCCACCGCGTCCGTTGCAACAGCGTGGCGCCGCTGTTCGGCTTTGCGGGATCGTCATAGACATAGACGAACAGAATTTGTCCGGCGACGACCGTGCCGCAGCCGCCGACCGCGATCGGATAGGATCCGGCCGCGCTGCTGACTTCGAGTTCACCCCCCATATAGACACAGACCGGGTCGGCGCCCCGCGGCCTGATTTCGCCCTTCAGGTCGACCTTCGTGCCCAGCGCAGAGGACAGATTCTCGCCAGCCTTGCCGATCTCCGGCCGGGTCGCGTCGCCGTTCTGATAGGCAGGCAGCTTGAGTTCCTCGCTCATCAACGCGATGAACTCGGCACGCTTCATCGCCGGCGGTTGGGCGTGGGGCGACTTGATCAGATAATAGTCATATTTGATCCCGCCGGACTGGTTCTGCTGGTTGCAGGGGATCAGCATCGCGTGCGTCTTGTTGTCTGGATCGCCCTTGGCGAGCAGGTCGGCCGCCGCCTTGTCCATTCCGGTCGGCAAACAATAACCGTCGGGAATGACGCCCGCGACGGGCGCGTCCCCAAGACGGATCGACAGCGGATCGGCCGCGTGGGCCGTGCTCGCAAACGAGCCCAGGCTGGCGGCGGCGATCGCCGCAATCGAAATATGCTTCATCTTCATTTCATTTCCCCACTCGAATTGTCATGCTCCCGGCACACCCAATAGTTGCGCCTGCGCCTTCAATCGTCCCGCCGCGGCCGGGTTGGCGGCGATGCCGTCCTTCAGCGCCTGCGCCGCCTTCGCCGTTTCGCCCAGCGTCATCCGGCTGCGCATCAGCATGATCCAGCGGTCGACATCGGCGGGATTGGCTTTCAGCTTGGCTTCGAGCCCGCTCACCATGCCTTCGATCATCTGGTCCTGCTGGCCCTTGGGCAGCTGCGATGCCGCTTCCATGTCGGCGCGGCTCGGACCCGGAATCGCGCGCGCCGCGACGGGCATTTCGTCCGCGGTCAGCGGCCGCGGCTGTGTGCTTGCGAGTCGCGCGGCCACATCGATCTTGTGGATTTTCCCGACCTGTTCGATCGTCCGGCGCAGATCCGCTTCCCAAGGTGCACCTTGCGGCGTGTCGGCAAGCAGCGCGAACCAGTCGTCGATCGCACCCTTGTGGTCGCCGCCGATGTCCTTCTTCACCGCAAGGAAATAGCGCGCGCGCGGATCCTTTGCGTCGAGCGCGATGGCCTTGTCGAACGCTTCCAGTGCTGCGGCGGGCATCGGGTCGCTGTCGCTGCCCATCACCCGCGCCTCGCCAAGCGCCGACCATAGTCCCGCCGATTTCGGCGAAAGGGCGACCGCCTTTTCATAAGCGGCGGCGGCGCCCGCAAAATCGCTCAGGTCGAATTTGGCGGCGCCCAGAGCCGTCCAGGCATCGGCGCTGTCCGATTCGCGAGCCGCTCGCGCCTCCAGTTCGGCGAGCTGATCGGATGGTGCATCGGCGCTTTGCGTTGCCGCCGGGATGGTCGAGCGCACCGAATCGCGCCAGATCGCATAGCCGATCGCGGCGGCGAGCAGGACGAAGGCTGCGATCAGGATCGCCCGGTTGGTCCCTGTCATGCCGCGACCTGTCGCCTTTGCCATCTCGTTGCTCTCGCTCATTTTTGCCCCTCTTGTGCGCTGCACGAAAAAATGCCGCCTGTGCGCGCTGTCATATTGCCTTTGCTTCGCGATGGTGTAGCCTTTGGCATATAAGGTCGGTCAACGATAAAATCGTCAGGGGTCGCACCGGCTTTCCCAGTCATCAGGGGAGGGGTGCATGGCAGTATCGGATCACGTCGACTTTTCGACGTTCATGGAAGGCGTAAAACGGCGCAACCCGGGTCAGCCCGAGTTCGTGCAGGCGGTGCAGGAGGTGTCGGAAGACATCTTCGATTTCATCGCCGACAAGGAAGAATATCATGCGCAGCAGATCCTGCGGCGCATCGCCGAACCCGATCGGGTCGTGTCTTTCCGCGTCTGCTGGGAAGACGATAACGGCAATATCCGCGTCCAGCGCGGCTGGCGCGTCCAGAACAACAATGCCATCGGACCGTATAAGGGCGGCATCCGCTTTCACCCGAGCGTCACCGAAAGCGTTCTGAAGTTCCTCGCGTTCGAACAGACGTTCAAGAATGCGCTGACCGGGCTGCCGATGGGCGGCGGCAAGGGCGGGTCGAACTTCAATCCCAAGGGCAAGAGCGTGCGCGAGATCATGCGCTTTTGCCAGAGCTTCATGACCGAGCTCTATCGCCACATCGGCGCCGACATCGACGTGCCGGCGGGCGACATCGGCGTCGGCGGGCGCGAGATTGGCTTCATGTTCGGCCAGTATAAGCGCATCACCAACGAATTTACCGGCGTGCTCACCGGCAAGGGGCTCGAATGGGGCGGCTCGCTGATCCGCACCGAGGCGACGGGTTATGGCGCAGTCTATTTCCTCGCCAATATGCTCGCCGCGAAAGGGCAGGACCTGGTCGGGAAGACCGCGGTCATCTCGGGCTCGGGCAATGTCGCGACGCATGCGGCGGAAAAGATCGTGCAATTGGGCGGCAAGGTGCTGACGCTGTCCGATTCGGGCGGTTTCATCCACGATCCCGACGGCATCACGCAGGAAAAGATCGACTGGGTGAAGGCGCACAAGACGCATCGTCGCGGCCGGATCGAGGAATATTGCGACGAGTTCAAATCGGCGAGCTTCACCGCGGGCAAGACGCCGTGGGGCGTGAAGTGCGACGTCGCTTTGCCCTGCGCGACGCAGAATGAACTGCTCGGCGACGATGCCAAGGCTCTCGTCGCCAACGGCTGCATCGCGGTCAGCGAGGGCGCCAACATGCCGACGAACCTCGAGGGCGTGCATGTCTTCAAGGATGCGAAGATCATGTTCGCACCGGGCAAGGCGGCGAATGCAGGCGGCGTCGCGGTGTCGGGGCTCGAAATGAGCCAGAACAGCGGTCGTCGAGCCTGGAACGAAGCCGAATTGCAGCAGATGCTGAAGGACATCATGGACGGCATCCACAAGAGCTGCCTGACCTATGGCGACCGCGGCGGCGGCTATATCGATTATGTGAAGGGCGCAAATATCGCAGGCTTCAAGAAGGTGGCCGACGCGATGCTGGCATTCGGGGTGGTGTAAATCGGCCCAAGGCGTAAAAGCGCCGGGTTGGGGAAAAGGGGTTCTGCGGATGACGACGCACGCTGGAAAGGAGCGCGCCGGTCGGCCTTGGACGGCATTTGCCGCTCTGGGGGCGATGCTGCTGGCGCTCGCCATCGCGGCGTTCGTCTTCGCTCCTCCCGCCCGTTCGCAGGGCGACAGCGGCGCGCGTTACACCGGCGTCGCCTCGTGCGCGGGTTCGACCTGCCACGGCCGGATGGAAGGCGACGGGGTCGTCGTCCGTCAGGACGAACTGATGAAATGGCAGGAGCCCTCGACCCCGGGCGGCGCGCACAGCCGCGCTTGGGCGGTGCTCAACAACAACCGCAGCCAGTTCATCGCCCGCAATCTCGGCATCGGCGATCCGTCGAAGGCGCAAATGTGCCTCGGCTGCCACAGCACCGCAGGCACCGCGCGCGCGGTCCCGGCCGAGGACGGCGTCGGCTGCGAATCGTGCCATGGCCCGGCGGGCGGCTGGCTCGCGAGCCATTATGCGGGCGTCGGTACGAACGCCGATCCCGACCGCGAAATGCGCGACAAGCATCTCGCCAACCTGTCGGCAGGGCTCAAAAAGCTCGAGGATCCGGTGGTACGCGCCGGGGTGTGCGTCGACTGCCATTTCGGCTCGGCCGCCGACGGCCAGTTCGTCACCCACCGCATCATGGCGGCGGGCCACCCACGCATTTCGTTCGAGCTCGACCTCTTCTCCTCGCTGCAGGCGCATCATCAGGAAGACGCCGACTATGGCTGGCGCAAGTTCGGCGCCGCGAACCGCCGCACCGACCATGTCCAGATGTGGGCTGTCGGGCAGGCGACTGCAATCGAGCGCAGCCTCGCGCTGTTTCAGACGCGGCGCGGGACCGAGGGCATGTTCCCCGAATTTTATTTCCTCGATTGCCACAGTTGCCATCGCCGCATCTTCGATCAGGCCAAGCCGGTACGTACGGGGCTCGACAATCCCGGCCGCAACCTTCCCGAGGGCATGCCGGCCTATAATGACGAGAATCTGATCATGCTCGCCGCCGCCGCGCGGCTTGCCGCGCCCGCGCTCGCCGACCAGCTCGCGGTCCGGACGGCGGCGTTCCACAAGGCGATGGCAACCGACCGCCAGAGCGCGGTCGCTGCGGCGGCCCAGCTGTCGCAGACGGTCGCCGCGCTCAAGAGCGCGTTCGCGTCGCGGAGCTTCTCGGGCGCCGACGCCTTTGCGATGGTCGATGCCATCTCGGCGAAGGCGATCAGCGACCGCTACACCGATTATTCGGGGTCGCAGCAGGCGGTGATGGGGGTCGACACATTGCTCAACGCGATGGTGTCGTCGGGCCGCATCACGGTGGGCGCCGCGGCAGGGATCCGCAGCGACATCGACCGCGCCTATGCGTCGGTGAAGGACCCCAACGCGTACAAGCCTTCGGAATTCCAGGCATCGTTCGGCAGCGCGGTGCGCGCGATCGGGGCGCTGCGGTAAGATCATGCAAAACAAAACCCATCTTTTCCGCTCGGCCGCCTTTGCTGCGATGGGGGCGCTGCTGCTCACCTCCTGCGGCGGTGGCGGCGGCGGTAGCGGCAGCACGCCGACCCCCACACCCACCCCGACGCCGACCCCCACGCCGACGACGGTTTACACCCCGCCCGCCGCCGAGGCGCTGACCACCGCCGATGTCGAGCGGGTGCTGGCGCAGGCCATATCCGAAGCGCAGGCGCGCGGCCTGCCGTCGGTGATCGCGGTGACCGACCGCGTCGGCAATGTCCTCGGCGTGTTTCGCATGAACGGCGCGCGTGCGACCGCGACGACCGCGCCCGCACCCAATGGCATGAACATCGACGCCCAGAACGTCACCTTCCCGGCTGAGGGCGGGGCGATCGCCAAGGCGGTAACCGGCGCCTACCTGTCAAGCGGCGGCAACGCCTTCTCGACCCGCACCGCGAGCCAGATCGTGCAGGAACATTTCCCGCCCGCGCCGACGACCGTCGGCCTCGAAAGCGGGCCGCTGTTCGGGGTGCAGTTCAGCCAGCTTCCATGCAGCGACCTGTCGGCGCGCTTTGGCGCGCCCGGCGCGGCGGCGCTCATCGGTCCCAAACGCTCACCGCTCGGCCTCGCCGCCGACCCTGGCGGGCTGCCGCTCTACAAAAATGGCGTGCTCGTCGGCGGCATCGGGGTGATGGGCGATGGCGTCTACGGCAGCGATCCCAACATCCTCGACATCGACAATGACCCCGAAGAATTCATCGCGCTAGCGGGTACGCGCGGGTTCGAGGCGCCGAGCACGATCACTGCCGACAAGATCACCGTCGACGGGACGAGCCTGCGCTTTTCGGACGCGACCTTCGCCGGGGTGATGTCGAGCGGCGGCGCAAGTTTCGCGAGCCTCAACGGCAGCGCGGGCAACCTCGTTGCGGTGATCGGCTACGCCAATGCCGCGGTGACGGCGGGGATTGCCTATGGCACCGAAGCGTCGGGCATTCGCGCCTCGACGCCGGCTGAATTTTCGAACCGCGACGCATTTGTGCTGACCAATGGCAGCGGCACCAACCGTTATCCGCTGCGTGCCGGCACCGACGGCGCAACCAACAGCGCGCCGCTGACGCAGGCTGAAGCGCGTGCGGTGCTCGAAGAGGCGTTCACGGTGATGAGCCGCGCGCGCGCGCAGATCCGCCGCCCGCTCGACAGCCGCGCGCAGGTCACGATCAGCATCGTCGACACGCACGGCGCGGTGCTCGGCATCGTACGCTCGCCCGACGCACCGATCTTCGGCACCGACGTCAGCTTGCAAAAGGCGCGCACGGCAGCCTTCTTCTCCGGCGCACAGGCAGGAACGGAACTCAGCGCCAATGCGAGCGCCGATGTCCGCCAGTTCGTCACGGCAACGCGGACATTTTTGAACGACCCCGCCGCGCTGACCGGCACGATCGCTTTTGCCGACCGGTCGGGCGGCAATCTGTCGCGCCCCTATTTCCCCGATGGTGAGGTCGGCCGCCCGCACGGTCCGCTGTCGCGCCCGATCCAGCAATTCAATCCCTTCTCGACCGGGCTGCAATCGGCGCTGATCATCGGCAATCTCGGCGCGCATCTGGGCTTTGTCTCGGGTGCCAGCGCGACTGACACACCGGCGCGCTGCACGACCTTGCCCGACGTCGCGCCGGGGCAGAATCGGCTGCAGAACGGCATCCAGATCTTCCCCGGATCGGTCCCCATCTATCGTGGCAACCAGCTTGTTGGCGCGATCGGCGTGTCGGGTGACGGCATCGACCAGGACGATATGATCAGCTTTTTGGGCACCCATAATGCCGGGACGCGCGTCGGTATCGGTAACGCGCCGAAAAATATCCGCGCCGACACCATCGTCGTCAACGTCGGCGACGGGGTGCGGCTGCGTTATATCAGCTGTCCGTTTGCCCCGTTCCTCGACACGGCGGATCAAAATGTCTGCAATGGGCTATAGGCGATGATGACGGGGGGCAGCCTTTGGCCGGTCATCGCGACGCTGGCGGCGCAAGGGGCGCCGGGGACGGAGGCTTTGCCGCCGCCACCCGCGCCCGAGGGGCCGCCGGTCGCGGGCGACGCTGCGCCGGTCGACCAGCCCGCCGACGAATTGATCCCGCCGCCGCCGCCGGTCGACTGGCAGGAAATGGTCAAGGACGATCTCGTCACCGAGATCATCGAGGGCCGCCGCCGCCCGGGCTATCGCCCCGACCTTCCCGATGCATTGACGCAGGACAATGTCGGTGCGCTGCGCCCGCCGCCGCCGCAGGCCTTTCCGGGGATGGACGATCAATTGCCGGTCCCCGACCGCTGGCGCCTGATCGAGACGCTCGGCGTGGTCAAGGAACGCTGGTTCGATCCCTATCACCAGAATACCTACAAGGGCGACCGCGCGATCGACCGCAGCAAGGTCAAATGGCTGCCGATCAAGGGCGACGACTGGTTCTTTGTCGCCAATGCGGTGTCCGACACCGTGTTCGAACCGCGCACCTTCCCGATCCCCGTCGGCGTCCAGACGACCGAGCGGCCGGGCAGCCTCGATGTGTTCGGCAAGGATCGCAGCTTCGTCTTTGCGCAGACCTTCATCGCCGGCGCCGCGCTGATCAAGGGATCGACCGCGTTCAAGCCGCCCGACCTCGAATATCGCGTTACGCTGGCGTATCAGGCCAATTATGTCGATGTGCCCGAACGGCGCGTGCTCGACGTGCGCCCTTCGAAGGCAAGCCATCGTTACGACTCGTTCCTTGGCGTGCAGGAATTGTTCGTCGACAAGCATCTCGGCAACACGTCCGACCGCTACGACTTTTATTCGGTCCGCGTCGGGATCCAGCCATTCCAGAGCGATTTCCGCGGCTTCCTGTTCAACGACAGCCAACTCGGCATCCGCCTGTTCGGTAATCGCGACAACAACCGCTTCCAATATAATCTTGCGGCCTTCTGGCGGCTCGAAAAGGACACCAACAGCGGTCTCAACGACATCACCCAGACGCCGCGCAGCGACTTCATCTTCACCGGCAATCTCTATCGTCAGGATTTCCCGTTCGTCGGGCTGACCAGCCAGGTCAGCGTGACGTACAATATGAACCGCGAAAAAAATGACGTGCAGATCGACCATAATGGCTTCCCGGTGCGCCCCGCGCTGCTCGGCGACCTGCGCGGGCGCGAATATGACGTCGTTTACCTCGGCTACAGCGCCGACGGGCGCATCGGCCGCATCAACCTGACTGCGAGCTTCTATGCCGCGCTCGGCGAGGACCGGAACAGCTTCTTCACCAGCAAAAAGGCTGAAATCCGCGCAGGCTTTGGCGCGGTCGAACTCAGCTATGATCATGACTGGATGCGTTTCCGCCTGTCGGGGCTTTATGCGACGGGCGACGGCGATCCGTACAACAACACCGAAGGCGGCTATGACGCGATCTTCGAGAATCCGATCTTCGGCGGCGCCGACACCAGCTACTGGATTCGCCAGACGATTCCTTTCGCGGGCGGCGGGCGCGTCATTTCGATCAACGGCCGCAACGGCATATTGAACTCGCTGCGCTCGTCGAAGGAAGAGGGGCAGTCGAACTTCAACAACCCAGGTACCGTCTTCATCGGCGCGGGCGCCGATTTCGACCTGACCCCCGAATTTCGCGTCAGCACCAATTTCAACCATCTCTGGTTCGAAAATACGTCGAGCCTGCAGGTGCTGCGCAGCGAAGGCTCGATCCCCAAGGATATCGGCTTCGACCTGTCGGTCGCGACGATCTGGCGGCCGAAAGCGACACAAAACATCGTCGGACGCCTCAGCGCGGCGGTGCTGTTGCCCGGCAAGGGGTTCAAGGATTTGTTCGACAACAAGAAAAAGAATGACGCTTACCTCTCCATCCTCGCCAATGTGATCGTGAGTTTCTGATGGTGGCGCGCAAACTCTTCGCCCTGCTTGCTTTCGTGACGATGTGCGCCGCCTTCGGCGCGAGCGTCGTGCGCGCGGCGGAAGAAGAGAAACCGCTCAAGATCGAATATCGCTTCACCCCGCCCGCGCCGCGCGAGCAGAGCGACGCCGATGTCAGCGCGAAGTCGGAGGGCTGCTACAGCTGCCACACGCGCACCGACCAGCCGTCGATGCATGCGACCCCCGCGGTGAAGCTCGGCTGCACCGACTGCCACGGCGGTGACGCGAGCCAGCGCGGCACGCCCAGCCTCGGCTACAAGCATCCAACGAACAAGGCGGTGATGAAGCTCGCGCACCCGCAACCGACGCTGCCGGGCGCGTGGCACGACAGCTCGGCGAACCCGCAGCGCAGCTATACGTTGCTCAACAAGGAATCGCCCGAATTCATCCGCTTCGTGAACCCCAGCGACTATCGCGTCGCGCGCGAGGCGTGCGGCGCGTGCCATCTCGAGGTGATCGAGGCGACCGAGCGGTCGATGATGTCGACCGGCGCGATGCTGTGGGGCGGCGCGGCGTATAACAACGGCATCGTCCCCTATAAAAACTACATTTTCGGCGAAGCCTATACGCGCACCGGCGAACCCGCGTGCATCCTCTCGCCCTCGTCGCGGCTGACCGCCGAGGAATATAAGGAAGCGTGCAAGCCGAGCTTCGGCTTCGACAAGATATTGACCGACGAGGAAAAGAAGCGCGGCGCGCTCGCGAAAATGTATCCGCTGCCGCGCTGGAGCGTGTTGCCGCCGGGCGACGTGTTCCGCGTGTTCGAGCGCGGCGGGCGCAACATCAACACGCAGTTCCCCGAAATCGGCCTGCCGAACCCGACCGGCAGCATCCAGCGGCTCGAGGAGCCGGGGCGTCCCGACCTCAAGCAATCGAACCGCGGTCCCGGCACGGGCCTGCGCGTCTCGATCCCCGTGCTCAACATCCACAAGACGCGCCTCAACGACCCGCTGTCGTGGTTCATGGGCACGAACGACCAGCCCGGCGACTATCGCCATTCGGGCTGTTCGGGTTGCCATGTCGTCTACGCCAATGATCGCGAGCCACGGCACAGCCTGACTTATGCGAAGTTCGGCCGCGACGGCGAAACTGCGACGGTCGACCCGACGATATCGGAAAAGAAGTGGAAGCCCGAAGGCGGGCATGGCGGCGATAGCCATGGCGCCGAGGATGGGCATGCCGGTGGCGGCCACGGCGCGCTGATCGACCCCGCCGATCCCGATGTGCCGGCACGCCCAGGGGCTCCCGCACGCGGCGAATCGGGCCACCCTATCAGCCATGCCTTCACCCGCGCGATCCCGACCTCGCAGTGCATGTCGTGCCACATGCACCAGCCGAATATCTTCCTGAACTCCTACCTCGGCTACACGATGTGGGATTATGAATCGGACGCGCCGCAAATGTGGCCGGGGCCCGACAATACCGCGCCGCGTCCGCCGGGGATGAGCGACGAGGACTATCAGAAGAAATACAAGCAGCAGCGCTATCCGACCGCGGCCGAAGTGCATCAGGTGCTCGAACGCAATCCCGAGGGGGCGGCGACGCGCGGCCTATGGGCCGATGTCGAGTTCCTGCGCGACGTCTATGACGTCAACGACAGCAACAAGGATACGCAGTTCGCCGACTATCACGGCCACGGCTGGAACTTCCGCGGTATCTTCAAGCGCGACCGGAACGGCAATCTGCTGACCGCCGACGGCAATATGTCGACCTATGGCACCGACACCGCGAACATCATCGATCCCAAGGATCCCGAGAAATGGCGCAAGAGCTGTAGCCATTACACCGATCCGAAGCAGCGCGACCTCTGCCTGTCGAGCGCCGATCCGGGGCGGCCGGGCGTAGAGGGCAAGTTCGTGCCGCCTGGGATCAATCCCGGCAAGGCGGTCCATATGATGGACATCCACGCCGAAAAGGGCATGCAATGCGCCGACTGCCACTTTGCGCAGGACAGCCATGGCAATGGCTATATCCAGGGCGAGGTCGCGAACGCGGTCGAGATCAGCTGCAAGGATTGCCACGGCACCGCCGATGCCTTCCCGAACCTCCTGACTTCGAACGTCGCGGCGCGGCCGCAGGGCAATAATCTCGCGCTGCTGCGCAATCCCGACGGCCGCCGCCGCTTCGAATTCCAGTATAATGACGATGCCGAGGTGATCGGCCTGATCCAGCGTTCGATCGTCGATCCGAAGCTCGAATGGCAGGTCAGCCTCGTCAAGCAGGCGGTGACCCCGGGCCCGCACTTCAACGCCAAGGCGGCGCGCGCCAAGCTGATGGCGCGCGCGGGTGCCGAGGACGGAAAGTTCGAATGGGGGCCGGGCGTTGCGAAGGAAGAGCGCGCGCACGGCGACGACAAGATGACTTGCTTCACCTGTCACCTGTCATGGACGACGAGTTGCGGTGGCTGCCATTTGCCGATCGAGGCGAACTGGAAGACCAAGATGCACCATTTCGAGGGTGAGGAGACGCGCAATTTCGCGACCTACAACCCGCAGGTAGCGCGCGACGAGATGTTCCAGCTTGGCCGCCACCAGCTCACCAAGCCCGGCGAGCCTGGTCCGAAC
>JAFAED010000310.1 GCA_023424275.1 Pseudomonadota bacterium
GTGCAAGGCTATATCTATGGCAAGCCGATGGATCTGGTCGAGGTGCTGGCACTGCTGCGCGAAGGCGGCGGCCGCGTCGAGGCGAACGGCTACAAAAGCGCGCGCGAGCCGCGGCTCACCACCTTTCGCACCATCCAGGTGTCGAGCGGCGGGCATCAATATGAGGGCATTGTCCGCAACATGTCGTCGCGCGGGGCGATGGTCGAAGGGTTGTGGAATGTCCCGCCCGGGACGCCGCTATTGCTGGAATTCGGACCCGAGCAGGTGTTCGATGCCGAGGCGCGCTGGTCGGCGGGCAACCGCGTCGGGGTCAAGTTCGCGGCAGCCGTCAATATCGACGCGCTGATCGGGCCGAAGACGGTCACGGCGGCGCGGGGTCGGGGCCGCCGCGCCGCGTAACGGGCCGTTAGTCGGCGATCCGGCCGCGTGCCATCACCCAGTCGACCTTTTCGAGCGTTGTGACGTCGGCGAGCGGGTCGCCCGAAACCGCGATCATGTCGGCCGACATGCCCGGCGCGATCCGGCCGATTTCATTTTCCATCGAGAGGAGCTTGGCTGCGACGGTCGTTGCGCTTGCCAGTGCCTCGCGCGGGGTCAGCCCATATTTGACGAGCAGCGCGAACTCGCCGCCATTGCGGCCATGCTCGAAAACGCCGGCGTCGGTTCCGAAGGCAATCGGTACGCCGAGCGCCTTGGCCCGGCCCACCGCCTTGCCGACATCGTTCAGCGTCATGCGAACCTTTTCCTCGACCGTCGGGGTATAGATGCCCTTGCCGAGCCGTTCGCGAATGCCCTCGAACGCCATCAGCGTGGGTACGAGATAGGTGCCCTTGGCCTTCATGACCTTCAGCGTTTCATCGTCGGCGAAGGTGCCATGTTCGATGCTGTTGATGCCCGCTGCCGCAGCGGCCTTGATCCCGCCCGCGCCGTGGGCATGCGCCATGACCTTCAGGCCCAGCGAATGCGCGGTGTCGGCGATGCTTTGCAGTTCGGGGCTGGTGAAATGGCCCTCGAGTCCGCGGCCCTGCTGCGACAGGACGCCGCCGGTTGCCGTGATCTTGATGACGTCGGCGCCGGCGCGCGATGCCTTGCGCACCTTTTCGGCGCATTCGAGCGGGCCGGTGCAGGTATAGCCCTGATCGAGCACGCTGTGGACGTCCTCGCGGAAACCCGTGACGTCGCCGTGGCCGCCGATGATCGACAGCGCGGGGCCCGCCGCAACGATGCGCGGTCCCTCGATGAAGCCGTTCGCGGTGCCGCGGCGGAGCGAATAGGCGGTATATTGCGCCGACCCTGCCTCGCGGACGGTCGTGAAGCCCGCGCGAAGCGTAATGGCGGCATTCTTGGCACCGACGACGACGCCCCACTCGTCGGGGTCGACCGCGGCGGCGCGGTAATCGTCGCCGGGATCGCCGGTCAGGTGGACGTGAAGATCGATGAGGCCGGGGAGTAGCGTCTTGTCGCCAAGATCGACGATTTCGGCGCCGGCGGGCGCTTCGGCGCGGCCGGTCGTGATCGACGTGATGCGGTCGTCGGTGACGGTGACGGTCGCGGGACCCTGTGCGCCCTTGTCTGCATCGGTAATGACGCGGCCGGCGTAGATGATGGTTGTTTTGGCATATGCCGTCGTGCCGAGCAGCGCGAGCGTCGCGGCTGCGACCATTCCCAATTTACGCATGAAGTCTCCCCTGTCTGATCGCGCCACCGTGGCCCGGCGGGCGGGGGAGGGCAAGTGGGGAGTGGCGCTGCACCGAAGGCGGTGTTCGGTTCGGTTGGGCTTAAAGCCACAAAAGCCCCGCATGTAGGCATCGATTTTGTGTCCTTTGTGGCCTTAAGGCGACAAAGGATATGGATGCGCGCGTCGAAAATGCCCCCTTTGTCGCTTTAAGAACGGATTGCGGAAGCCGACGATTTCAAACAGCGAGCTTGAAGGCTGGCATGGCGCGACAATGTAGGACAGCGGTATTTTCCGATCGGTTGATGTCGGCTTTGGGGTGGAAAGCTGACGTTCCCGAGCGCGGTTATTCCACTAGCCTCCAGTTGATAACTGGTTCGCGCTTATTCTCGTAATATTTCCGCTTTTCCGGCATTCCGTAGAATAGGGTGCCGTGAATGCCGCACACATCAGGTTTGGGCACCTCCCGATCCCAGATCGGAGCCATGATCTCCCCGACCCGATCATCGCCGAGACGCTCAACCATATCTTCTACTACTTCAATATTTTGTCCCGCACCCGGAAATATAAGGCCAAACTCGTCCTCGGTGACCTCGAAAATGGCATAGGCCGCGTTGACAGCGCCATCGATCACTTGCACGTTTTTCATAAAATAGCCTCCGTGGCGTCGTGGGCTACCGTGCTAAAAGTGCGTCCGCAACCGGTCGAAACTGGACGCCCAATAAAAAAGGGGGCTGGACAAGCCAGCCCCTCAGTTTGTCTTCGGGTAACCGAAAGGAATATTACCAGAAGAAATCGTAGACCACGTCGATCACTTCGCCCGAATAGGTGTCGACCAGAAGCGCGTCGTTATAATAACGGATCCAGCGCGTCCCACCGTAAGCGGGGGGCAGGCGGTAATAGCCGGGGTCGTTGATCCAGTAGCGCGAGCTGTAGAACAACGAGTTCAGGCTGAAGCCGATGCTGAACCGCGTATAGCCATATCCACGATACGGATTGTAATAACGCGGCATGCGGTAATAGCTGCGGTTCCGGTCGCGGTAGCTGCGCCAGTCATAGCGGCGGTCGCTGCGCCAGTCGCGATTCCAGCGGCTGTTGTTGCGGTCCCAGCGGTCGTGGCGTCCGTCGCGATAGCGCCGATCGACATAGCCGTTGCGATTGCGGTCATAGCGCCGGTCGACACGGTTGTTGTTGTTGCGGTCCCAGCGGCGGTCGAGGTCGCCGTTGCGATTGCGGTCATAGCGCCGGTCGACCTGGCCGTTGCGGTTGCGGTCCCATTGGCGATCGACGCGGCCGTCGCGATTGCGATCCCACTGACGGTCGGTGCGGCCATCGCGGTTGCTATCATAGGCGCCGCGCTGGCGCTGTTCGGCCTGGCGTTGCCATTGCTGACGCTGAGCCTGCCGCTGCTGATCGTTGCCGCGTTGTTGCCACTGCTGACGCTGGGCCTGCCGCTGCTGTTCGTTGCCGCGCTGCTGTTGCCACTGTTGACGTTGCGCCTGGCGTTGCTGGTCATTGCCGCGCTGTTGGCGCTGCACCTGCGGTTGCTGCCGCTGCTGGCGCTCGGGTCGTGCCTGGCCGCTCCAGTTCCCGCCGCCGCGGCGCGCCTCGGGGCCGCGAGGCCCACGATCCCCACGGTCGCCGCGTTGCGCGATCTGGACTCGCTCGCCCGATGCCTGTGCGGCGGCGGGGGCGATTGGGGTCAGGATCGTCGCAGCGATCAGCAACCCTCCGAACATTTTCTTCATCTCGCCATTCTCCAACTCATGTCCCGTGTGCTGGAGACGCCAGCCGGGATGATGAATCGATTCTTACTCTCCGCAAGATGATCGATCGCTGACCGCGTCGTTGCCTGCGGTTCAGCTAGATGAACGAGCCGCAAGGGCCGATCGAATTCAGCTGCCGGGCGGCAGGCGAAGGGCGGGGACAGCCCGGGCCGCATCGTCGGGCCGGATGCCGGGCGGGGGCGCGGCGGCAATGCGCTCCTCGCCGCGAAGTACGCGGCCCGCCAGGCGGATCGCGGTGCGAATGCGCGGATAGGTGCCGCAGCGGCAGATGTTGGTCATCGCGGCGTCGATCTCGGCGTCAGTCGGGTTGCTGTTGGTGCGCAGCAGGGCTGCCGCAGCCATGATCATCCCCGACTGGCAAAATCCGCATTGCGGCACCTGTTCGGCGACCCATGCCTGCTGCACGGCATGGCTGCGGTCGCGCGACAGGCCCTCGATCGTCGTGACGAAGCGGCCCTCGCATTCGGCGATCGTGACCATGCAGCTGCGAATCGCTTCGCCGTCGATGTCGACGGTGCACGCGCCGCACTCGCCGGTGCCGCAGCCATATTTGGTGCCCGTCAGGTTCGACGCGTCGCGCAGCGCCCAGAGCAGGGGCGTTTCGGGTTCCATCCGATATTCGACCGGACGGTCATTGACCGAGAATCGCGTCATGCCGCCCCTGTTAGCCGAACGGCCGGATTAGTCACGCCAGCTCGTGTCGATCTTGTCGACCTTGCGCACCATCGCGTCGAATTCGGCCTTGCCCGCCTGTCCGGGGATCGAGGCCATGAACAGGTCGCGCTGGTGGACCGCGATCACTTCGTCGGGGACGGTGATCGGCTTGCCCATGCTCATCGTCGCAAGCTGGATCTCGCACGCGCGCTGGAGCGCCCAATATTTGATGAAGGCTTCGGTGAGCGTCTTGCCCATCACGACGGGGCCGTGGTTGCGCAGCATCAGGATGCGCTTGTCGCCGAGGTTCTTGACGAGGCGTTCGCCTTCTTCCTCGCGCACCGTCACGCCTTCGAAATCATGATAGCCGAGCTGGCCCATGAAATTGCAGGCATAGAAATTGACCGGCTGCAGCCCGCCTTCGAGCGCGCAGACCGCGGTCGTCGCGGTGGTGTGGGTGTGGATG
>JAFAED010000371.1 GCA_023424275.1 Pseudomonadota bacterium
CGGTGCAGGTTATCGTCGTCAGGACGGATCATGATGCATCTCCTGGCCGCGCATATCGGCGCGTCAGCATGGTCTTGAACCGGTGGATCTTGGTCGCGACGGCATCGGGCAAAACGCCGGTGATATCGCCGATCTCCGTTGCCGCGATGCCTTCGAGATAGAGCAGCAATATCTGGCGGTCCGGCGGATCGAGTCGGTCGATGATCGCCAGGATTTGCGCCATCGCCTGTTCGCTCGTCGCATGCTCAAAAGGGCTTGGGTCGTCGGAAGGAAGGTCGATATCCTCGATATTCGTCCAGCTTTGCCGGGTGTGGCGCCGTCTGGCAACGATGTGCGACGTCGCGCGGTTGTGGGCCACGCGCCAAACCCAGGTGCTCAGCGAGCAGCGGCCGTCGAAACGAGCCAAACTTAGCCACAGCGCGACCTGGATATCCTGTTCAAGGTCCCGCCGAAGGTCAGCATCGGCTTCATATCCCCGCAGCATTCGCGAGATCGCGCCGCCGAACCGTGCGATCGCATCGGTAAATGCCTCGTCCTGCTCGGCTCCGGTCACCCGAAATCTCCGGTCTTTATCTCCGTCACAGCCTGTTAGTCGGCCACGGCGAAACTTTCTGACGGGGCGGGGAAAATAATTTCGTCAGGCGTCGATCGCCGCCTCATCGAGGGTGGCGGCATTCGCCTGGATGAACTGGAAGCGGTGTTCGGGATGCTTGCCCATCAATCGGTCGACGAGATCCTTGACCAGGGGGCGCTCCTCATATTCTTGCGGCAGCGTCACGCGCAGCATGCTGCGCGTCGCCGGGTCCATCGTCGTTTCCTTGAGCTGGTTCGGGTTCATCTCGCCGAGGCCCTTGAACCGACCGACTTCGACCTTCTTGCCCTTGAACTGCGTCGCTTCCAGCTCGGCGCGATGCGCGTCGTCGCGGGCATAGGCCGATGTATTGCCCGCCGTCAGGCGATAGAGCGGCGGCTGCGCCAGATAGACATGTCCGCGCCGCACGATGTCCGGCATCTCCTGGAAAAAGAAGGTCATCAACAGCGTCGCGATATGCGCGCCGTCGACATCGGCATCGGTCATGATCACGATTTTTTCGTAGCGCAGCCGGTCGGCGTCGCAATCCTTGCGCATCCCGCAGCCGAGCGCGAGCGCGAGGTCGGCGATTTCCTGATTGGCGCGGATCTTGTCGGCGCTGGCGCTGGCGACGTTCAGGATCTTGCCGCGGATCGGCAGGATCGCCTGCGTCTTGCGATCGCGCGCCTGTTTGGCGCTGCCCCCCGCGCTATCGCCTTCGACGATAAACAATTCCGTGCCTTCGGGGCCGTCATTCGCACAATCGGTGAGCTTGCCGGGCAGGCGCAGCTTGCGTCCGCTCGTCGCGGTCTTGCGCTTGACCTCGCGTTCGGCCTTGCGCTTCAGCCGTTCGTCCATCCGGTCGAGCACGAGGCCCAGCAGCGCGCGGCCGCGGTCCATATTGTCCGACAAGAAATGGTCGAAATGATCGCGCACGGCATTTTCGGTGAGGCGCGCGGCTTCGGGGCTCGAAAGCCGGTCCTTGGTCTGGCTCTGGAACTGGGGGTCGCGGATGAAAACCGACAACATCATCTCGCCGCCGTTGAACACGTCTTCGGCGGTGATCTGCGCCGCCTTCTTCTGACCGATCAACTCGCCGAACGCACGCAGTCCCTTGGTCAGCGCCGCGCGCAAGCCTGCTTCATGCGTCCCGCCCGCGGGCGTGGGAATGGTGTTGCAGTACCAGCTGTACGATCCGTCCGACCAGAGCGGCCAGGCAATCGCCCATTCGGCGCGACCCTGGTCGCCGGGGAAATCCTGCCGTCCGATAAACGGTTCGGCGGTCGCACATTCGCGCGTGCCGATCTGTTCCTTCAGATGGTCGGCCAGCCCGCCGGGAAACTGGAAGGTCGCCTCCGCGGGCGTATCGTCGCCGATCAGTTCGGGGGCGCATTTCCAGCGGATTTCGACGCCGGCGAACAGATAGGCCTTCGAACGCGCCATCCGGTAAAGGCGCTGCGGCTTGAAGCGCCCGTGATCGCCGAAGATCTCGGGATCGGGAACGAAGCTGACGCTCGTCCCGCGCCGGTTGGGTGTGGGACCCAGCTCTTCCAGCCCGCCCAGCGGCGTGCCGCGGGAAAAGCGCTGGCGATAGAGAAGCTTGTTGCGTGCGACCTCGATCACCGTGTCGGTCGACAGCGCGTTGACGACGCTGACGCCGACACCGTGCAAGCCGCCCGACGTGGCGTAGGCCTTGCCTTCGAACTTGCCGCCGGAGTGGAGCATGGTCATGATGACCTCGAGCGCCGACTTGCCCGGGAATTTCGGGTGCGGGTCGACAGGCATGCCGCGACCATTGTCGATTACGGTGAGGCGGTTTCCGACATCGAGAATGATTTCGATACGGCTGGCGTGACCGGCCACCGCCTCGTCCATGCTGTTGTCGATGATTTCTGCGGCGAGGTGATGCAGCGCGCGCTCATCGGTGCCGCCGATGTACATGCCAGGGCGACGACGGACGGGTTCGAGCCCCTCGAGCACCTCGATCTGCGAGGCATTGTAGCTGTCGGTCGCGGGCTGGCTGCTATCGAACAAATCGTGACTCATTGCTTGGCTATAAGGGGCGAGCAAGGCGGCTGGCAAGGGCGCTTTTCTGCGGTCGCAGCACACTCGGTTCGTCCCGTTTCCGTGCAAAAGGGGAACTTTGGATCGGAGGAGGGGGTTGGGGTGCCGACTGCAAAGTCATTCAAAAAGTGGAGTAAAAAGATGAAACACCTCTCTCTCCTCGCCGCGGTTGCGGCCGGCGCCTTGGCGACACCGGCGATCGCGCAGACCGACCGCGATACCGCGCAGGACTTCAACGGGCCCTATGTCAGCATCGTTGGCGGCGGCACGTTGCAGGGCAGCGATCGCGGTGAAACGCTGGTCTTCGATACCAACCGTGACGGCACCTATGGCGACCAGGTCACGACCGTGGGCAATACCGACGCCTTCAGCCCGGGTTTTTGCAATGGCAGCGCCACGGGTACGGCCAATCTGGAATGCAAGAACGACAAGGACGGCTTCGAATATTTTGGTCGCCTTGGCTACGACCGCCGCATGGGCAATTTCGTCGTTGGTGCCGTGCTGGAAGGCGGGCGCAGCGAAGCGCGCGACAGCGTCAGCGGCTTTTCGACGACCCCTGCAAGCTACACGATGAGCCGCGAGGCGGACTGGCAGGCCGGCGCCCGCCTTCGCGCCGGTTATACGCCGGGTGGCGGCGCGCTCTTCTATGTGACGGGTGGCGGTGCCTATGCGAAGCTCGATAATCGCTTCACCACCAGCAACACCGCGAACAGCTTTGCCGATAATGGGCGGACCAACGCTTGGGGCTATTCGGCAGGCGGCGGCGCCGAGGTCATGGTGACCAAGAACATCGCCTTTGGCCTTGAGTATCTTTACACCGACCTCAAGGACAATGATTATGTCGTGAACGTCGGTGCCGGCACCGCAAATCCCGCGACCAATCCCTTCCTGCTCGATGGAGGCGGGACCGACATTCAGCGCAGCGATCCCCATTTTCGTACGCACAGCGTGCGTGGTTCTCTGAGCCTCCGTTTCTGACCTCTTGGGAAC